>JAGPBS010000020.1 GCA_018063245.1 Alphaproteobacteria bacterium
TCTCTCACTTCGATAACTCCTTTTGCTAACCACGGCATTTTAGATCTCCCATTTTTGCCGTAAAGTTTATCAATTTTCGTTACCTATGTCCCCGCACATTCGTTACCTATGTCTCCGGTCTGTACACCTTCGCGGGCATGACAAGCTGAGTCTAAACTTATATCTTACTAATTTACCATAGTGATATTTGCAAAACGAGAACAAATGAATTATGATGCTTTGTCAATTATTTTTTTAATCACACTGAGGTCCCATGTCTGTTGTTACCCGCTTTGCCCCCTCTCCTACTGGCTATCTTCATATTGGCGGCGCCAGAACTGCTTATTTTAACTGGCTCTATTCTAAAAATCAAAAGGGCAAATTTCTCTTAAGAATTGAAGATACAGATCGGGAAAGATCAACTGACGAAGCTGTTGCAAAAATTCATGAAAGCCTTGAATGGCTTGGCATCAAATGGGATGGTGACTCTATCTCACAATTTCAAAACCGCCATCGCCACAAGGAAATTGCGATGCAAATGTTAGCCTCTGGCCATGCATACAAATGCTATGCACAGCCTGATGAACTCGAAGCAATGCGCGCAACGCAAAAAGAGCAAGGCCTTGCTCAGCGCTATGATGGCCGTTGGCGTGACCGCCCAGAAAGCGAAGCACCTAAAGGCATTGACCCTGTGATTCGCCTTAAAGCGCCTCTTACAGGTGAGACAACATTACATGATGAAGTTCAAGGCACCATTACCCTTCAGAACGAGCAGTTAGATGATATGGTTCTTCTGCGCTCGGACGGAACGCCTACTTATATGCTCTCTGTTGTGGTTGATGATCATGACATGGGAATCACTCATGTGATTCGCGGCGATGATCACCTCACAAACACATTCCGTCAGCTGCAAATTTACAATGCAATGGGTTGGACAGCACCTTCTTTTTCACATATTCCTTTGATTCACGGACCTGATGGCGCAAAATTATCCAAAAGACATGGCGCTTTGGGGGCCGAGTCTTACCGCGATATGGGCTATTTGCCTGAAGCCATGAAAAACTATCTCTTACGTCTTGGATGGTCACATGGCGATGATGAAATCATCCCAACAGAGCAAGCCATTGAATGGTTTACTCTCAAAAATATTGGTAAATCACCATCGCGCTTTGATATTGATAAGCTCAATAGCATCAATGCTCATTACATCAAACAATGTGATGACGCAAAGCTCTACAATCTTTCAATGCCTTTTCTGCAAAAAGCAATGACAAGAGAGCTCTCAACAGATGGTCTTGCGCGCTTCAAAAAAGCTCTGCCCCTTTTAAAAGAGCGCGCAAAAACGCTCATTGACCTTGCGGATCTTTCAACCTTTCTGCTCTATGAGAATGACATTGAGATTTCTGAGAAAGCTCAAAGTGCTCTAACACCAGAGGCAACGACTCAATTCAAAGATATCATTACACTTTTTGAGTCAATGAGTCATTGGGATGCAGGAACGCTTGAAACCACTCTAAAATCTTTTGCAGAGGCAAAAGAACTCAAGATCGGCAAAATCATGCCTTCACTCAGAGCTGCAGCTTGCGGGATTATGGAGTCCCCTCCTCTCTTTCAAACCTTGGAAATTCTTGGACAAAAAATCGTCATTTCTCGATTAAAAAAGTTCATTTAGTGACAAATCCTTAAGAATAAAAAGATAAAATAGGGCTAACCAAATCAGCAAAAAGAGGGAAGCCAAATGTTAACCAGAGGAAACGCAGCCGTGAAACAACAAGAAAATCAACAATTTGTAACGCTCACAGACCCAAACACAGGGAAAACATTTAACTTTCCGATTATCAAGGGCACAACAGGACCTGACGTGATTGACATCAGGAGCCTTTATGCTGAAACTGGTTACTTCACATACGATCCAGGCTTTACATCAACTGGCAGCTGCTCTTCAGCAATCACCTACATTGATGGCGACAAAGGGGTTCTACTCTACAGAGGCTACCCAATTGATCAACTCGCAGAAAAAAGTAATTTCCTTGAAGTTGCCTATTTGCTTTTAGAAGGTGAATTGCCGAATAGTGATCAGATGAAGCATTTTTCTCATACAATCACCAATCACTCACTGGTCCATGAGCAAATTACAAACTTCTACAAAGGATTCCGTCGTGATGCGCACCCAATGGCGATTATGTGCGGTGTGTTAGGAGCTCTATCCTCTTTCTATCATGACTCAACTGATATTAATGATCCGGCGCAATGCAAGCTTGCATCACACCGTATGATTGCAAAAATTCCAACACTCGCTGCGATGGCTTATAAATATTCTATCGGTCAACCCTTTATGTATCCAAAAAACAGCCTGAGCTATACAGAAAATTTCATGCGCATGACTTTTGGCGTTCCATCTGAAGACTATGAAATTAAACCATCTCTCGTCAGAGCCATGGATAAAATCTTTATTCTGCACGCTGATCACGAACAAAATGCATCAACATCAACAGTTCGCTTGGCTGGTTCATCTGGCGCAAATCCATTTGCTTGTATTGCATCAGGTATTGCATCTCTTTGGGGACCTGCCCATGGCGGCGCGAACGAAGCTGTTCTTAATATGCTCTCTCAGATTGAGCATCCTAAGAACATCCCTCAGTTCTTGGCTCGTGCAAAAGATAAGAATGACCCATTCAGACTCATGGGCTTTGGTCACCGTGTTTACAAAAACTTCGACCCGAGGGCAAATGTATTGAAAAAGGCGTGCGATGAAGTCCTAAAAGATCTTGGTATTAGAGATGAGCCACTTCTTGACATTGCTCTTGAACTTGAACAAATCGCTCTAAAAGATTCATACTTCATTGAGAAAAAGCTCTACCCGAATGTGGACTTCTACTCAGGCATTATTTTGAAAGCCATGGGTTTTCCGACAAGCATGTTCACAGTGCTCTTTGCCCTTGCGCGTACAGCAGGCTGGGTTGCACAATGGAATGAAATGCAGGAAGATCCCGTTCAAAAAATTGGTCGTCCGCGTCAGCTTTACACAGGCTATACCGAGCGTGACTATAAGCCAACGGGTAAGAGGTAAGTAGGCACTCTGAAGTAGATGGTTCGCACAATTCGTTGTTGATGGAGTATCTAATTCGTCATCCTGAGCCGAGTCTGCCGAAGCACGTAGTGCGTAGGAGGGCAAAGGCGCGAGGATCCAGGAAATCTCTCAACAAAAAGTCATCCTGAACTCGTTTCAGGATCTGCTTATAATTATAGGGAGATGCCGAAACAAGTTCGGCATGACGCACAGGTTGTTAGACTTTCTGGATCCCCGCCTTCCTCCTACGCCAAGGCTTCGGCGCGACAGGTCGCGAGGGTGACAAAATTAGATACTAAGCGCTGGGTGCGCAAAGCCTAACCTTAAAAAATCTGTTTGGATCATTTAAAAATAACGCTTGGATTACCTTTTCGCCAAAGCTGCAATCTTGTAAAAACAACGCGATGTCATGGTTTCTGCTGGCATGCCAGACATCTTGCAGGCCTGTTCCGCCTCCATCAACAGCTCAAGGGCTTGTTGTAAAGTCCCTACTTTCCAGAACTGTAATTGCCTCGTGAACTGAGGCTTTGACTTAAAAAAAAGAGGCGGACGTAATGATGCAATGGCTGAATCAAGCGACATCTTTTTTTCCATTTGTGCTTTGACCTGCAAGAGACGCGTAAAGTGATTTTGAGCCCCGCGCAAAATGGCAACAGGCATCATCGTTTGATTAAAAAGACGCGATAAAAGCATGTCAAGCTCAGCATAATTTCCATCAGCCGCTGCGTAGGCAGGCTCATCTAAAAAGCTCTCCAACTGATTTGAAAGGCTTGCTCTCACATCATCAATCGTAATGTGCTTTTCATTACCCATATAAAGCTTGAGCTTATCAATCTCAAGATTGAGCATCAGGCGGTTATTGCCCAATTGCGTTGCGAGAAAATAAAGAATGTCCGGATCGGCTCTGAAGCCATCTTGCCTTAGCATCTCTTGAATCACAGAGGTCAGCATCGGAATATCTTGCTCATAGCAAGCAATCGAGGCCAATTTCTCTGACTTTTCAGCATAGTTCCGCAATTTAGATTTCGTATCAAGATCCCCTGCTTCAATGATCAGGAAATGATCCATCTTCACCTCAGAGTCGAGCAGAAGCTCAAGAGCAGGAAAGATCTTTTCACTCGCGAAGCGAACGCGTATCAACTTACGCCCGCCTAAAAAGCTCATGGTCGTCATTTCATCAAGAAGAACAGAGGGACGCTCAATCAAAGCACTCATGTCAAGTTGAACAGATGAAAATGGATCTTTCACATCAGGCACTATTTTTTTAGCAAGATCATTCCCATATTGGCTCACAAGACCTTCTTCAGGACCAAAAATCAAAGCACCCAAAAGACCAAAATCAGGCTTATTGATAAAGGTTTGAATCTGGCGCCCTTGTATTTTCATCGATGTCTACTCTTAATCATGAATGATAGTCCAAAAAACGTCATTGCGAGGAAGGTCTCGTCGTAGCGTAGCGAAGACAGAACCGACGTGGCAATCTCATAACTTTTAAAAAGGAGATCGCCACGCCTCACGTTGTTCGGCTCGCGATGACGCGCACCAACCACGCCCCCTCTCATGAGGGGGCTCTGAATGACGGCTCTTGATGTTTTAAATCCAGTTCTCATTCCTAAATTCACTCTTAATCGTTGATGTTAAAATCAATCGCTGACGGATCAACTTTCCCTTTTTCTGTTTTCAGATAAAGCGACACGCGGTTTAATATGTCTGCTGAAAGTGTTTTTAAAGCCTTTTTACGGTTATGTTCTTTGGCTGTTAAAATACTGAACTGCTGTGAAACTAAGTTGTAATTGAGGGTGCTTCTTGATTTAAAGCTCGCCAGCTCACGGCCTGATTTAAGATCAATCAAACTATACGATGCAAAGAGTGAAATTCTTTCACGTGATGAAGTACCATCTTTCTTCATGCCAAGGCTTTCAATCGTTTCCTTCAAACTCACTTTCAATGACATTGTCTTTGGAGTCACCTGATCATTATGATTATAAGCGAGAGCACTTACCAAATAAGTATAGAGTACTTGCCCTGCACGCTCTTCAATGGTTTCAACCCTGACATGCTGAAGCCCTTCCCTTACATCATTTTTTGAATCACCACTATAGTAAACGGGCCTTAGTCCGCAATTATTCAGTACAAAAAGAGAGGCGAGAACGATGCAGAGACATGATAGTCGTTGATAAATTTTCATCAGAAACCCTTATACCACAATGTTTACAATACGATTCGGCACCACAATCACCTTACGAATAGCTTGACCCGCTAGAGATGTTTGCACCGCTTTATCCGCTAAAGCCTGTTCTTCCGCTAGTTTTTGATCACAATCTTTTGGAAGCATAATGGTTGATCGCAATTTTCCATTGACCTGAACAGCAAT
This sequence comes from Alphaproteobacteria bacterium, assembly GCA_018063245.1. Lineage (NCBI taxonomy): Bacteria > Pseudomonadati > Pseudomonadota > Alphaproteobacteria > Alphaproteobacteria bacterium. Next base: position 5,424 of record JAGPBS010000020.1, read on the forward strand.
ACGAACTTCATCATCTACCGTTAGCGCTGGTTGATAAACAGGCCATGTCGCCTCAATGATGGTTTTAGAATGACCTAAAGTCTGCCACAATTCTTCTGCCAAATGAGGAATAACCGGCGCAAATAAAATCAACAATGACTCAGTTGCCTCTTTCAAAATTGGCAAGAGAGACGGATCCCCCTTTCCATTGATTGTTTTTTGACCTTCTTCCATCAAGAGATTACTGAGTTCACGCAAACGCGCAACAGCCTTATTAAAGTGGAATTTTTCAAAGTCTTCACCAACTGCACGGATTGTTTTATGGGTGAGTTTGCGCAATTCATGCTTATTCTCATCGCCTGTTAAAACAGAAACAGATTTCAAATAAGGTGCGATATCCTGAACGAATTTCCACAATTTTTGAATATAACGCCAAGCGCCTTCAACACCACTTTCAGACCATTCAAGATCGCGCTCAGGCGGAGAATCTGATAAAAGCAACAGACGCGTTGTATCAGCACCATAGGCTGCAACAATATGCTCAAGGCTCACAACGTTCTTTTTAGACTTACTCATTTTTTCAAGACGACCAGCCTTAACGGACTCTTTTGTCTTAATCGAAATCCACTGACCATCTTTTTCTGTCACTTCTTCTGGATAGAGCCACGCGCCCTTTTGATCTTGGTAAGTTTCATGTGTCACCATGCCTTGGGTCAAAAGCCTTGTAAATGGTTCTTCAATATTAAGATAGCCACATTTTTTGAGTGCTCTTGTAAAGAAGCGTGCATAAAGAAGATGCATCACCGCATGTTCAATCCCGCCAATATATTGATCAACAGGTAGCCAATAATCCGCTTCTTTTTGCGTAAAAGCCATTTCTGTATTTCTTGGAGACGCATAGCGTGCAAAATACCATGAGCTTTCAAAGAATGTATCAAAGGTATCTGTCTCACGTGTTGCATCCACACCGCACTCCGGACATTTCACATGCTTCCAGGTTGGGTGATTGGCAAGTGGATTGCCTGGCTTATCAAATGTCACATCTTTTGGCAGCACAACAGGCAAATCTTTTTCAGGAACAGGGACAACACCGCAAGATGGGCAGTGAATCATCGGAATCGGACAGCCCCAGAAACGTTGACGTGACACGCCCCAATCGCGCAGACGATACATCGTTTTGCGTGTGCCGACAGCTTTTTCTTCAAAGATTGATGCCATTTTCTCTTTTGCATCAGCTACAGAAAGACCATTCAAAAAGTCAGAATTGATAAGGCGTCCAGAATCTGTCTCTGTGAAAGCTTCCTGCGATAGGTCAGGAACGGTGCCTTTATGATCAGGACTCACAACGGGTCTGATTGGCAAATTATATTTTTTTGCAAATTCATAATCGCGTTGATCATGAGCAGGACAACCAAAAACAGCGCCTGTCCCATATTCCATGAGAACAAAATTGGCAATATAAACTGGCACTTTTAAGTTTGACTCAGCAGGACTCTCCACATAAAAACCTGTCGGAATTCCCTTCTTTTCAATTTTCTCAAGCGCTTCTTCACTGGTTCCAACTTTATTGCACTCTTGAATAAAAGCCGCTATATCTGCATTGGTTTCTGCCAAATGAAGGGAGATTGGATGATTTGGAGAGATTGCTAAAAAGCTCGCGCCAAAAATCGTATCATGCCTTGTTGTATAGACAGTCAGTTTACTGTCATCATACCCATCAATTTTTTGAGCCAATTTAAAATCAAGGAACATGCCTTGCGACTTACCAATCCAATTTTCTTGCATCAAGCGAACGCGCTCAGGCCATCCGCCTAAACTCTCAAGACCTGCTAACAATTCATCAGCAAATGCTGTAATCTTCAGGAACCACTGGGTGAGCTTTCTGCGCTCAATCGGAACACCAGAACGCCAGCCCTTTCCATCAACAACTTGCTCATTGGCGAGCACTGTATTTTCAACAGGATCCCAGTTCACAAATGACTCTTTGCGGTAAGCAAGATCATTCTTATAAAAATCTAAAAAGATCTTCTGCTCATGACCATAGTAATCTTCATGGCAGGTTGCAATTTCACGGTTCCAATCATAGGAGAGACCGATCATCTTTAGCTGCTCACGCATGATCTCAATGTTCTGATAGGTCCATTCTGCGGGATGTGTTTTGTTTTCAATCGCTGCATTTTCAGCCGGAAGCCCGAAAGCATCCCATCCCATCGGATGCAACACATTAAAGCCTTGTGCCATTTTCAGGCGCGCAATCACATCACCAATTGCATAATTACGAACATGGCCAACGTGCAGACGACCTGAAGGGTAAGGGAACATCTCAAGGACATAATATTTTGGACGCTTCGTATCAATATCGGTTTCAAAGCTTTTTGCTTTATCCCAATGATTTTGCCATTTTTTTTCTGTTTCTTTAAAATTATACCGTGACATATTACCCTTCAATCCGCCTGTATTTATAAACAATAGTTCCGCTCAAATGGTGATCAGAATCAACCGCCGCCGCCATGATGAATTTTGAGCTCACGCGCTCTTGTCAAGATTGCATTTTCAAAATCAACAACGGCTTTTTGGTCAGTTGCCACGTCATGCCATCCTCTTGCACCGTGCTCTTGACGGAAGATAGACACTTTAATTCCATCTGCACGCAACTGACGATCGAGGATCATAACATTGAGTTTGATCCTTTCATTTGCTGATCCTGGAGGATTATACCATTCTGTGATAATCACGCCACCAAAAGGATCTGCAGAAGCAATTGGCATAAAGTTAAGCGTATCAAGCGAAGCTCTCCAGAGATAGCCGTTCACACCAATACCATAATTGCCATTATCACGATTTCTATTTCTTTTTGAACCGCCGAAGATATTGAAGCCATCAGCACTTCCTGAAATTGTTCCGTATTTTTCACGTTCTTCTCTTTGACGATCTGGGTATTTATGCTCAATATCTGGCCCCTCGTCACCACCGCAAGCTGTTAAAAGCAATGTACTCATAACCAATGCTTTGCCTAAGATATGTAAATTTTTGTTCGATTTTCTCATGTGCCCGAGACCCCTTATTTAATCTTTTCGTAAACCATTATACTGTAAAACGATTCATGTTCAAGGTCAATCTCCAAGCAAGCTTTTTAAACTCACTCGGTCTTGCACACCCGTTAACATATTTTTACAAAACACTTTATCTTCTTCCATTTCCTCTGGACCAACGATAATGATCATCGGAACAGCTCTTTTATCTGCGTATTTCATCTGCTTTTTCAAAGGATGGGCTTCAAGATACAAATCTACATTTTTGCCAGACCCACGAATTGTTTGAGCAACAAGCCGCGCATAAGGCAATACCGACTCATCCTGAGGCAAAACCATATAATCAACAAAGCTTTTGCGTGCAGCATCGTTATAAAAACCGGCTTCTTTTAATTGATAAAAAAGCCTGGTTGCGCCAATTGAAATCCCCACACCTGGAAAGGACTGACGCGAAAATTGATTCACAAGATTCTCATAGCGACCGCCTGAACAAACGCTACCAATCTGGAGATAATCATCCAAAACTGTTTCATACACCATGCCCGTGTAATAATCGAGCCCCCTTGCAATAGCAAGATTGATACGCACAATTTCTTTTCCATCCGGCAAAGGAAGTTTTTCAACATGATTAATAAGGTCTTTGATCTCAGATAGTCCTTCAGCGAACAAAGGCGTGGCAATCCCAAGCGACTCACATTTGCTAAGCACATCTGCATTTGTGATTTGAGAGAGATCATTATTCAAAATAGATAAGAGCTTTGCCGCCGCTTCCGGACTCATCAAATTCAATGTTGATAGATTTTGGGCAACAGCCTCAAAGCCAATTTTGTCAGCCTTATCGATTTCGCGCAAAATCAGCATTTGCTGTTCATCCGAATGAATATCAAAAGCCTCAAACAAGCCCTTCAGTAATTTACGATTATTCACATAGATTGTAAAACGCTTAAGGCCAAGATCTAGAAACACACGTTGAATTACATTGAGGATTTCTGCATCATATCTCGTATGAAGCGTCTCTCTGCCAATGATATCAATATCACACTGATAGAACTCACGGAAACGACCCTTCTGTGCTCTTTCTCCGCGATAGACGCGCTGAATTTGATAACGCTTAAAAGGAAAAGGCAGCATACGCTCATATTGAGCGACATAGCGCGCAAGAGGAATTGTCAAATCGAAGTGCAGTGCTATATCTGGCTTATTGCCTTGCTCTAAAGAGCCAGTAGACTGAACAAAATACACTTGCTTTTCAGTCTCACCGCCACTTTTACTGAGCAACACCTCCGTGTTTTCAATATTTGGCGTTTCAATATTATCAAAACCATAGGCTTCAAATCCTTGACGAATTGTATCAAGCATTGCAAGAAAATGAACCTGATCTTCAGGAAGTAATTCGAGAGTGCCGCTTGGAATTCTGGGTGTAATCATGGTCATGTTGATCTCTTGCGCTTGCTGTAAATTTGAAATCATTGTAATACCTCAAGAGCCAATCATCAATTGTTTTCAATACCTCTTTGTATATTTTTTTACCCTCGCTATGAAGCTCATGTTTTGCCCCTTCATAAAAGGCAAATTCATCTGAAGATAGCTGCAATTGATTGAGGAGTTGATAAGCTCCTGAAATTTTCACCACTTGATCTTCTTTAGGTGAAAGCAATAGAACAGGGATTTCAAGCGGATACAATTCGTCTTCCAATTTCTGACACGATACCAAGGCCGCTTCAATCCAAGCATAAGTAGCCCCGCCCATTTGCAATGTTGGATTTTGAAGCGTAAATTCAACAAGAGCCTCATAATTTCCACGATCGCTGGTTAATTTTTGACTCGCGAAGCTCTGAGGAACATAAGGCCCTTGGGTTAAAGCATAGCCTGATAACTTGCCGCACCACTTTGAAAAGGCAATTAAAAACTGAACAAACCACTCCGGAAAGGGCGAGAAATTCATCTGAACCAGAGGCGATGTAATAATAGCGCCATCAAGGTGCAACCTCTTTTCAATCAAACACCTTAAGAGGATATGTGCACCCATCGAATGAGCATAGGCTAACGTTATCCCTTCTTGTGAAGGTTTTATGACTTTTTGGAAAAAGATATAGAGATCCGCAACCATCTGCGTAAAATCCTTGATGCCGGTCTTTTGATAATCATTTGGATCACGGCTCGAAAGCCCTTGATATCGCCAGTCTAATAAATAGACATTATACCCCTTTTCATGCCAGAATTTTGCAAGATGAAAGTACTTTTCAATAAACTCATTTTTGCCCGTTAGAATTAGAATTGTCTTTTTTTCTTTTTGGCCCGATGCTTTCAAATATGCATATCGCAATTGACAATCATCAGAAAGTGGGAAAAAATGAAACTCAGAATTGGTCAGAGGGGTAAAGTGAAACATTTGCGAATCCTTCGGTCATTACAATCAGGGTCGCACAATTATGCACACATTTCAAAACATAAAAGAGACTATCCCCAATTTAAAGGGCTGTGTTTTGACCATCGGTAATTTTGATGGCGTTCACTTAGGGCATCAAAAAATGATACGCCAAGTTAAGGATATTGCGAAAGAACAGAATATGCCATCTGCTGTGATGAGCTTTGAGCCTCATCCACGCGACTATTTCTCACATGGACAAAGCAATGAAAAACGCCTTAGCACCGCTGATGAAAAAAGAAAACTCTTTGACTCAATGGGCCTTGATTATTACTTTGAGCTCACCTTCAATGAAGATCTGGCCTCTATGAGCGGCACTGAATTTATTGAACAAATTCTGATTGAATGGGCAAAGGCCAACTATATCGTTGTCGGAGATAACTTCTACTTTGGCAAAGGTAAAAGTGGTAGCGTCACTCTTCTTAGAGAATACGAAGCAAAAGGCTTTTTTACTGTTCAGATACCTGACTATGCACGTGATCAAAATGGCGAAATTATTTCATCGACTTACATTAGAGATTGTCTTGCTGCGGGTGATTTTGAAAAGGCAAAGTCTCTCCTTGGCCATCCTATTCAAAATTAAAATGAAAAAAATCAAAGAAAGTCTTTATTGTTGACCCCAAAATTGATACAACTATTGTTAGCTTTCAATTCTATATTACGAGGAATTAAATGGAACAAGATCTTAAAAATAGTGTTTTTCTCCCAAAAACAAATTTTCCACTCAGGGCAGGCCTTGCACAAAAAGAGCCAGAGACGCTTGCTTTCTGGAACAATTTGAACCTCTACAATAAAATCTACAAAAAAGGAAAAAACAAAAAGAGATTTATTCTCCATGATGGCCCTCCTTATGCAAATGGCCATATTCATCTTGGGACTGCAACAAACAAAATCCTCAAAGACATTGTCAATAAATGCTACACCATGCTTGGCTACGGCATTCATTATGTTCCTGGCTGGGATTGTCACGGTTTGCCAATTGAATGGAAGATCGAAGAACAATATCGCGAAAAGGGAAAAGACAAGGACGCCGTCCCTGTTCTGCAATTTCGCCAGGAATGTCGTGAATTTGCAGCCAAATGGGTTGATATTCAACGCGAAGAGTTTAAACGTCTTGGTGTTCTAGGCGATTGGCAAAACCCATACCTCACCATGACAAATGATGCTGAAGCGATCATTGCTGGCGAGATCTTCAAATTTCTCAAAAATGGGGGACTTTATCGTGGCCTTCGCCCCGTCATGTGGTCAGTTGTTGAAAAAACAGCTCTTGCTGATGCTGAAATTGAGTATCATGATCACAAATCAAATACAATCTGGGTCAAGTTTCCAATCCACACTGCCAAAGATGCAGCCCTTGTTGGCGCATCGTGCGTCATTTGGACGACAACGCCTTGGACTATTCCTGGCAACAGAGCGATTGCCTATGGTGCAGAGCTTGACTACGGGCTTTATGTTGCTGAAGAACTTGCTGAAGAGTCGCACGTGCAACAAGGTGAAAAATTTATTTTAGCAACTGATCTGGCTGCTGAAGTTGGCGAAAGAGCAAAAATCGCCAAACTAACCTTGCTGAAATCATTCAAAGGCTCACACCTTCAAGGAACAATCTGTTCGCACCCTTTTAAAGGTGAAGGCTATGAATTTGATGTCCCTGCCCTTGCAGCAGAATTTGTAACGGTTGAAACTGGTACAGGTTTGGTTCATATTGCGCCAGGCCATGGCTTAGACGATTTCCTTCTTGGAAAAGAGAATCAAATTGAAATTCCACAAACTGTTGGACCTGATGGCATTTACTACCAACATGTTCCCCTCTTTGCTGGAAAAACTGTTTATACAGCTGAAGGCAAACAAGGGGATGCCGATCCATCCGTTATTCATTGGCTGCAAGAAAAGAAAATGCTTTTGACAAAGGGCAGAATTACGCACTCATATCCACATTCATGGCGTTCAAAAGCACCACTTATCTATCGCACAACAGCACAATGGTTCATCTCTTTAGAAAAAAATGACCTACGCTCAAAATGTTTACATGAGATCGATGGCGTAAACTGGGTTCCTGTTAATGGACGCGCGCGGATCTATTCCATGATCGAGAATCGTCCTGATTGGTGTATCTCACGCCAAAGAGCATGGGGCGTTCCGATTGCTCTTTTTGTGAACAAAGAAACGGGTGAAGCTCTTTGTGATGATGCCGTCTTTAATCGCATCACAGATATCTTCCGCAAAGAAGGCTCAGATGCTTGGTATAAAACAAATCCTCAAGTCTTTTTGGGTGATGCCTACAAAGCATCTGATTACGAACAGATTATGGATGTTGTTGATGTCTGGTTTGAATCAGGCGCAACCCACGCCTTTGTTCTTGAAGGCAAAGAGGACCTCTCATGGCCTGCTGATCTTTATCTTGAAGGATCGGACCAGCATCGCGGATGGTTCCATTCAACACTGCTTGAATCATGTGGCACAAGAGACAAAGCGCCTTACAAGAACGTTCTGACACATGGATATGTTCTGGATGAAAAAGGCTACAAGATGTCAAAATCTTTGGGCAATACAATTGCACCACAAAAAGTGATTGACCAATATGGCGCAGATATCTTACGTCTTTGGGTCTCTAATACTGACTTTAATGAAGATATGCGGATCGGAAATGATAATCTCAAATTAGCAGCTGATCTATATCGTAGACTCCGCAATACTTTGAGATATCTCATGGGTGCACTCGATGGTTTCACTTTGAGTGAAGTTGTCACTTACGATGATATGCCTGAGCTCGAAAAATGGGTGCTCCATCGCCTCCATACGCTTGATCAAGAAATTCGCGGACTCATTGAAAATTATGATTTCCATCGTATTTTCCAACTCATTCACCATTTTGCAGCTGTTGAACTCTCTGCTTTCTATTTTGATATTCGGAAAGATTGCCTCTATTGTGATTCACCAAGATCCCTTAAACGCAGATCTGCTCGAACAGTGATGAATGAACTCTTCTTGACGCTCACAACATGGCTTGCTCCTTTCTGCGCCTTTACAGCTGAAGAAGCTTGGCAAACAAGACGTGCTGAAGCAAGTGAGGATGTTCGCGAGAAATTCATGGCAAGCGAGAGCGTCCATTTAGAAGAATTTCCAACAATACCAACGGCTTGGAAAAACACAACTCTTTTTGATAGATGGACGCAGATCCGCCAAATCAGACGCGTCTTAACAGGCTGCCTTGAAGTCAAACGTGCAGATAAAGTCATTGGCTCATCACTTGAAGCATCACCCGTCATTCGATTGGCAGACTCTTACAAATCTGCTGTTGGTAAAATTGACTGGGCGGAAATTGGCATTACCTCTGAGTGTAAGGTTGAATTTGGCCCTGCCCTCGATGGTTCATTTACATTGCCAGATGTAGAAGGTGTGTCCGTCAGCTTTCAAGAAGCAGCAGGCGACAAATGTGACCGTTGCTGGCGCATCATGCCTGAAGTCAAAGGCGAGATGGAAAATAAATTATGCATCAGATGTGATGATGTTCTTGATGAACTCAAGCAAGATGCAGCATGAAGGGAATAGAAATGTCTGAAGAACTCGTAAAAAATAGATGCAATCGTTATGTGATTGTGGGCCTATTGATTGCTGCTATTGTGACGATCTTGGATTACATCTCCAAAAGCTGGATTCTAGCGCACTTTACAGAATTTACGGACAAGATCATTATCACTTCATTTTTCCAGATGGATCTTGTCTGGAACCGAGGCGTTAGTTTTGGTTTCCTCGCTTTTAATCCTGATGAATCTCAATATATTCTTGCCGGCATCGCAGGCCTGATCACTTTATTTGTAACTATCTGGCTATTCAAAGCAAACAAAGCCTGGCTCGCGATTGCTCTGGGCCTCGTGATCGGTGGCGGGATTGGGAACATTATCGACCGCTTTCAATATGGCGCTGTACTCGATTTTATTGACATATTCTGGAAAGACTATCACTGGCCCTCATTCAACCTAGCAGATTCTGCAATCTCCGTCGGTGTCTGTATGATTTTGATTGACTTATTTTTTGGGGATTGATTATTCTTGACGGACATGACATTATGTAAGAAATTCAGCTTCTATCAGAGGAAAGTAGTATGAAACAAGACACAAAAAATTTTCACACAGAAATGCCCCGCAAAAACACCTATCTTTCATTAGGTCTACTATCTGTATGCGCTATGATGCTCTCTGGTTGTGGCGAGACCATTAAACGCTCAATTGGTATGGACCACCTTCCGCCTGATGAATATCAAGTTGTTGAGAGAGCCCCTCTCAGCATGCCACCTGACTACCAGCTCACCCCTCCAAAGCCAGGCGCCCCAAGACCACAAGAAGTTGCAGCAAAAGAAAAAGCAATTGACGCTGTTCTTGGGGAAAAGGGTAAGAAACAAGCCTATATGGCAACGGCTGCATCACCTTCATACAAAAGCAAAGCGACGACTGAAGTTTTAAGAATGGCTGGCTCAGAGAATACTGATCCAGATATTCGCAGCGTTATCGACACAGAAAACCGTGCTTATGTTAAAGCAGACAAATCTTTCATTGATAAAATTGTTTTCTGGCAAGAACAGCTTCCTCCTGGCGATGTTGTGGATCCAATTGCAGAGACAAAGCGCATCAAAGGAAACAAAGAAACTGATAAATCAGTGACTGATGGCAATACGCCTATTATCAAGCGCAAGAAAAAAGCACCGCTTGAAGGCTTGTTTGATAATTAAGGCCATCCCCATCCACAAAACAAAAAAGGCTCATGATACATGAGCCTTTTGTACAGACGCCAAGTACTTAATTACTTTCTGTAGCGTAGGAGAGCCAACCCTGCTAAAGAGAAGCCTAAAAGAGCAACTATACCAGGTTCCGGAGTTGCACTCACAGGCTCAAACGTAAAGGTCAAAGAAGTGATACGGATATTGCCTTCACCATTATACGGAGAGAAAACTCTTAACAGAGAATTGCCTGAAAAGGGCGTCAAAACATTCGGGAAAAGTCCAATTTCTGAACCACCACCGAGACTATAACTCGCCTCAACGCCTAAAGGATTAGCACTCGAAACATATAAAATATAGCTTGTTATGTTAACTCCATAAGTACTGAAAACTTGAGCATTCAAATTTGCAAGGTCTAATGTAATCATTTCCCTTTCCTCGTTAGACATAGAATAGTCAAGGACAGCACCTGAACCAACATCACCAATTGCTCTCATACCAAAACCATCTGCATTATTGAAAATATAATTACTATTGATATTTATATCTTCAAATTCTACAGAAGGTCTCACTGTTAGCCCCAGACTATTATCTTCTACTGAGTGAAAAACCTTGAACCCAGTCGTCGACCCAGGATTAATAATGCCATCCGGTCCCGTCCCTGTTGATCTAAAATCAAAGCTGTAAATCACCGCTAGTGCCTGTCCTGCATAAAGTAGGCTCGCTGTTAACGCACTCACTGCAATCATTGTTTTATTTAACATAGCTATCTCCTTTTTTTAATTTGACACTAAATAATAAAAGACCCATTCTTTAATCAAAAATGTCAATAATTCTAAAAGCATGCATTGCCAACGCTTTATTAATAGCAAGAAGTATGCCAAGATTATTATTCAATTAAATCAATATGATAGAAATTTTTTGATGTTTGTTTAGCAGATAAACTGTAAAAAAAAATTACATAATTAAGGTTTTTAAATTTTAGTCGTTTGTGTTGCTAGTCCTCGGTATAAAAATTCAATTGAAAGCGTCATCGCGAGCGCAGCGTGGCGATCTTCTTTTCAAACTCCATGAGATTGCCACGCCCTAAAGGGCTCGCAATGACGCTGTATGTAAATCACACAAAAGCGCCATCTTCAATAATGAATTGCACAGATTGATTCCCTCTGAAATCATTCACCTTCATCTTACCGAGCAAGTGAATAGTCCTGCCGCCGACGGCCTGCAGCAGAAACTGACCTAAATCAGTCTCAAGACACCTGAAGCAAACAGCTGTGAGGCTCTGCATATAATTCTTTTCACCACCTGCGCCTTGGACGATACAGCGTAAATGATCCTCACCCATCACATCTGCTTTGACAATACGGACATTATTCAGCACAAACAAAGGTTCAGGATGGCCTGCGCCAAAGGGCCCAACAGAATCAAGCTTTTGGACCAAATCCAACGTCACACCGCCTAATGATACCAATCCATCAACCAAAGCGCTTCTGGGCGGGAGCCCATGAGGGCAATCTTGCAAAACACGATCAATCAAATAAGATTCAAGATCACCGAGCCGATTCTGTTCAACGGTAAAGCCCACGGCCATTGCATGTCCGCCGCCATTCACCAAATACCCATCTTGAAAGGCAGCCAAAATATGAACGCCCAAATCGAGTCCAGCCACTGACCGTCCTGATGCTTTTCCTTTTTGATTCTCATCGAAAGCAATAACGCAAGTTGGCCGCCAGTACCGGTCCTTCAAGCGCGATGCAACAATGCCAATCACACCTGGATGCCATCCCTGGCCTGCAACCAGCATGATGGGCTTTTCATAAAGCCTTTCAGATTCAACCTTTTGAATCGCTTCTTCCAAAAGTTGCGCTTCAATATCGCGCCTTTCTTTATTATATTCATCAAGCTTCTTGGCAATTTTCTGCGCTTCAAAAAGGCTTGTGTGCGTTAATAATATTGACCCGAGATCTGATTCTCCTACCCGGCCGCCCGCATTAATCCTTGGCCCCAAAACAAAGCCTAAATGATAAGGTGTTGGTTTTTCATCAAGACCTGCTATGTCAGACAAAGTTTTGAGACCTATGTTTTCACGTTTCGCCATCACTTTAATGCCTTGAGAGACAAAGGCTCTATTTAAACCCTTCAAGGGTACAACATCGCAAACAGTGCCCAAAGCCACCAAATCGAGATAAGAGAGCATGTTGGGCTCTTGAATTTTCTTCGTCTCAAAATAGCCTTTCTCTCTTAAAGATCGATTCAGCGCAATGAGGAGCAAATAAGTAACGCCCACTGCCGCAAGGAGAGAGAGATCTGAGGCTGGTTCATCCACACGGTTCGGATTCACAACAGCGACAGCAGGGGGTAATTTAACCTCCGCTTTGTGGTGATCGAGCACAATGACATCGAGCCCTTTCGAGGCCGCAAATTCGAGTGGTTCATAAGAAAGCGTTCCGCAATCAACCGTCACAATCAATTGCACTTTTTGTTTAACGAAAGCCTCAAAAGCGGAAAGGCTCGGCCCATAGCCTTCCTCGATTCGATCTGGAATATAGATGTCAGCCTCAATACCAATATGCGCCAGATAAAGTTTGAGCAATGATGAGGAGGTTGCACCATCAACATCATAATCGCCAAAGATAACTATTTTTTCTTGCTTGGTAATGGCTTGATAGAGACGCTGAACCGCCTTGGTCATATCTTTGAGAATCTCAGGATCTGGCATACTCGATTTCAATTTCGGATTTAAAAAATCCTCTGCATCATCCAATGTAATTCCCCGACGCACCAACAAATCCGCAACAACAGATGGCAAGCCTAGCTTCTGAACAAGGCTTAATGTATCACGCTCAGAGATCTTGCGCATGAGCCATTTTTGCCCTTTCACCGATTTTTCGAGGAAAACTTCCAATTGATCATCTAAGTTATGTTTCGGAATATCAAGCATTTGCGCGGACCTTTTCATCTTTTACGTCAGGCTTATAACATTTTCCGCCCATCATAGGCTGAGAAACACCTGTTGTTTTTGGGAAACTATAAGGGAGGTGTGCCATGTGCCTTCCTGCCAAATAAGCAAAGGCCTCAGCTTCAATAAAATCACCATTCAGACCCAAATCATCAATGGACTGAATGTGAACCTGTGGCAATGCCGCCTTCAATTGATCAACAAGATTCGCATTCTTTCTGCCGCCGCCCATGAGAATAATCTGCTTTGGCATAGCTGGCAGGCTTTTAAAAGCCAACAACATTGACTGAACGGTGAGTCCTAAAAGCGTTGCCGCTCCATCTTCAGGACTTATATTTTGGAGTTTTTCAAGATAGGCATGAAAATGAAGCCGATCCAATGACTTTGGCACTGGGCTCTGAAAGAAAGTATCACTTAAGATATCATCGATAATAGCTTGATTACATTTTCCCTTTTTTGAAATAGAACCATTCTCATCATAGGCTTTTTGAAAATAGCGCAAGCACCAATCATCGAGAAGCGCATTGCCAGGCCCTGTGTCAAATGCAACCATCTCTTCTGGATTCTCATTCGGAATATAGGTTACATTGGCAACACCGCCGATATTCAGCATGCAAATCGGAAATTGACACTGTAATTGCGATGCCAAAGCCAGATGGAAAATTGGAACCAAAGGTGCTCCTTGCCCACCAGATTCAACGTCTTGAATCCGAAAATCACCCACAACATCAATACCAAGGTGATTTGCCATTTTTTGTGCATCACCAATTTGCCATGTTTTTTTCTCAAGAGGATTGTGATAAATGGTTTGGCCATGAAATCCAATCAGATCAATATCATCCGCGGATAAGTCAAAGTCTTTCATGAAGTCTTTGATCACCTCAATATGACGATCTGTGAGCTCTTGCTCGATTGCTTTTGTCTGATCAGTTGGAGCCGATTGTCCCAAAATTGTGCTTAATCTATCCCGAAAATCTTGGTAATAGGGACGATAAGATGAAGGACCTATTTTCAAAATCTGATGACCATCAGTCTCAATATAAGCAAGATCAATCCCATCGAGAGATGTTCCCGACATAAGGCCAAGGCATCTATATTTTTTATTTTTGAGAGTCACTGATTGCGTCATTTTTTCTTCTATGGTAGATTGGTTAAATAAAAGAGACCGATGCATAAAAGTTTCCATCGTCACTCAGAGGGCTCTCTCATGAGAGAGCCCGTGGAGTCTCTACTATCTCACAACAATTATTTAGTTGTTGATTTAATGAGATTCCACGCCACCCCCTCTTGGGGTGGCTCTGAATGACGGCTTTTTAGAACTTCTATTTAAATGCTATTATACATTGGTCTTCATAATCTTCTTATCATAGGCAAGCCATGAGTAATATCAAAGTAAAATCTGAATTCTTGAAAATTTTAATCGAACGTGGATTTATGCATCAATGCACGAATCTTGAAGGGCTCGATGATTATCTTTTAAAACACACAGGTTGTGCTTATATTGGTTTTGATGCAACGGCTGATAGCTTGCATATTGGTAGTCTGATTCAAATTATGCTCCTGCGGCATTTTCAAAAATCGGGGCACCGTCCGATTGTGCTGATGGGTGGCGGAACAACACGTATCGGCGATCCATCTGGTAAAGACGAGAGTCGTAAGCTTCTGACTGACGAAATCATTGGCCAAAATATCAAAGGGATTGGCTCCATTTTCTCAAAATATCTGAGCTTTGGCTCTGGCCAAAATGATGCCATTATGGTCAACAACGCGAGCTGGCTAGATAATCTCAATTACATCGATCTCCTCAGAGACATTGGCCCTCACTTTACAATCAATCGCATGGTTACTTTTGACTCAGTCAAACTGCGCCTTGAACGCGAACAGCCCCTCACCTTTTTGGAATTCAACTATATGATTCTGCAAGCCTATGATTTTATGGAACTGGCAAAAACAGAGAAATGCCATCTCCAAATGGGCGGCGCTGACCAATGGGGTAATATCGTGAACGGAATCGATCTTTCAAGACGCATTCTCCAAAAAGAAGTTTTCGGCCTGACATCTCCTTTAATCACAACGGCTTCTGGTGCTAAAATGGGCAAAACCGCTCAAGGTGCTGTTTGGCTCAATGCCGATAGATGTTCACCCTATGATTATTGGCAATTCTGGCGCAATACAGAAGATGCCGATGTTGGCAAATTCCTAAGACTGTTTACAGAGTTACCAATTGCTGAGATTCAAAAATTAGAAGCACTGCAGGGAAGCGAGATCAATGCAGCCAAGATCGTTCTGGCAAATGAAGTCACGGCTCTCTGCCATGGCAAAGCAGAGGCTGAAAAAGCCTATGCAACAGCTCAGCAAACCTTCATTGAAGGCGGCATGTCTGAGAACCTGCCTCACATCACATTAAGTGCTGCTGCGCTTCATGCCGGCATTCCATTTGTTGATTGCCTCGTTGACCTGAAACTGTGCACCTCAAAGGGCGAGGCTCGCCGCTTGATTGATGGCGGGGGCGCAAGACTGAATGACGTGGTTGTGACTGATAGAGAGCTCATGATTCGCCTTAACGATTTCAATGGCAATGAGAGTCTCAAAGTTTCAGCTGGCAAGAAAAAGCACGGCTTGGTGAAGCAGGGGGAGTAAAGTTCACATATTCATCGATGAAAGTCTATGTAAGAGCTGTCTTTAAATACCATCATCAACTATGATTTTGTAGAAAATAATCGTCATTCAGAGCCGCCTCCTTAAAGAGGCGGCGTGGAATCTCAGCTAACTAACAACGGAGCGCAATTCCTTTTGAGAGACTGCAAAGACTCCATCAGCCTACGCCAAGGCTTCGGCCTGACAGGCGGGCTCCTGTGGGAGCCCTCTGAGTGACGGCACTTTATCTATTCATCCACGAAGTACGTGACAACAATCACGCCTCCATGTTACCCATACACCCTTAAAACTTATTGTTCCGTGGAAAGCCATTTGGAGGCATTTTGCCTTGCCCTGCTCTATTACCAAGCCAGCCAACCAAATCGGTCTGAACGCGGCCTGATGTGCCGTAGCTGAATTTCATGCCCTCCTCCTTTTTGATGACTTGCAAATCAGAAAGGCTTCCATCCTTGTACTTTTGCAAAGTAACGCCACGTCCCTTATTCAGAATCGGCAATTGATCGATCGGGAAAATCAGAAGCTTGCGATTGTTACCGATCACAGCAATATGATCACCATCTGATTTCACGAAAATCTTTGCTTTTGCTTTATCAGCAAGAGTTAGAATTTGACGGCCTGTCTTGGTACTCGCAACTAAGTTATCACCATTCACCTGGAAACCGCGCCCATCTGTAGAAGCAATCACGTAATGTGCATCTTTCTCATAAGGTAGAATATTGATAATTTTGGCTGAATCTTGGAAATCACACAGCAGCGTAAGCGGCTCGCCAAACCCACGTCCGCGTGGAATGCGATCAACCAGCAGCGTATACATCCGTCCATCACTATTGAGCAAGAGCAATTTATCAATTGACTCACACTTAATCACGTAGGCTTGCTGATCGCCTTCTTTGTATTTTGTTTCTGCGATCGCTGCATCGGTTAAGTGCCCTTTTACGCTACGGATCCATCCTTTTTCTGAGCAAAGAACGGTGATTGCTTCTTTTTCAATCATAGCTTCAACAGGCATATCAATCTCTTGAGGAGCGCCCTCAATGATCGTCCTTCTTTTACCTAAAGCCGTTTTGGGTGAAAATAGATCGGCAAGAATCGTGAACTCATTATCCAAAAAGGCAACTTGCTCGCTCTTATTCGCAAGCAATGACTCGAGAGCCTTTTTCTCATCTGACAGGCTTTGATGCTCTTTGCGAATCTCAAACTCTTCTAATTTATGCAAGGCTTTAAGGCGCATATTTAAAATAGCATCCGTCTGAATCTCTGTGAGTGAAAATTCAGCCATCAAAACTGCTTTTGGATCATCTTCAAAACGAATGATCTGGATCACGCGATCTAAATTCAAATAAGCAATTAAAAAGCCATCAAGAATTTCAAGACGATGCTGAATCTTTTCCAGACGAAACTGACTTCTACGCACCAAAACTTGATTACGGTGATCAATGTAATGCTGCAAAACTTGAGGCAATGACATTAAATGAGGAATATTATGATGATCAATCACATTCAAATTTAGATTAAACCTTGACTCTAAGTCACTATTTTTAAAGAGCAAACTCATCAAAACTTCAGGATCAACATTCCTACTTTTTGGCACCAAGACAATTCTGATATCTTCTGCTGACTCATCCCTGATATCATCTAGAATCGGAATTTTTTTGTCCATCAGCAGGTCAGCAATCTTCTCAATCAGTTTTGATTTCTGAACCATATAAGGAATTTCAGTCACAACAATTTGCCATGTGCCCTGCCCTAGATCTTCTTTTTCCCACTTTGCGCGAACACGAAAGCTCCCACGCCCTGTTTCA
The DNA here is from genome assembly GCA_018063245.1 of Alphaproteobacteria bacterium. Classification (NCBI taxonomy): domain Bacteria; kingdom Pseudomonadati; phylum Pseudomonadota; class Alphaproteobacteria; species Alphaproteobacteria bacterium. The sequence continues at coordinate 22,996 of JAGPBS010000020.1, forward strand.
TAAGCATTTAAGATTGTTTCAAAATCTTCAACCAATGTCCCGCCCAATGGAAAATCTGGCCCTTTAAAAACGGACATAAGTTCTCTTGTTGTAGCACCGGCATTTTTAAGGAGTATCCGCAATGCTTTTGCAATTTCATAAACATTATGAGGCGGGATAGAGGTTGCCATACCCACCGCAATTCCGGTTGATCCATTTGCTAAAAGGTTCGGGAAGTTGGCAGGCATAACAACTGGTTCATCACCATCACCATCATAGGTTGGCCTAAAATCAACAGCATTGTCATCAAGCCCTTCAAGCAATAATTTTGCAACCTGTGTGAGCTTTGCTTCCGTATATCTCATGGCAGCAGCGTTATCACCATCAACGTTACCGAAGTTTCCTTGCCCATCAACAAGCGGATAGCGAGATGAGAAATCCTGTGCCAGGCGAACCAATGCTTCATAGACAGACATATCACCATGCGGGTGATATTTACCAATCACATCACCCACAACACGTGCTGATTTCTTTGGCATTGTTTCTGGATCAAGACGCAACTGACGCATTGCATAGAGCAAGCGCCGATGAACAGGCTTTAGGCCATCTCTGACATCTGGCAATGATCTTGCTTTAATGGTTGACAGAGCATAGGCAAGATATCTTTCACTCAAAGCAGACCTGAAAGAAGTATCAAGAATTGTTTCATTCCCTATCTTTGTATTTTTTCCATTATTGGCCATTGTCGAGCCCCTCTCTAAAATGAATGATTATACTGAGACTCTTGTAGAAGCCAAAACCAAGTAATGGTCTATTAGCGTCATTCAGAGTCACCCCCTCAAGGGGTGACGTGGAATCTCATTAAACCAGCAACATACCACAATGCATGTTGAGAAATTGCAGAGACTCCACGCCCTCCTGATGGAGGGCTCTGAGTGACGGTTTTGAATTTAGCAACAATCTCAATACTATTCTTTATATATCATATCACTCATTTTCTCAAGCAATGGAATCAGTCAGTAATACTTTCATCTGCGTTCCTTCACCGAGCTTTGAAGTGACAGAAAGCTCAAATCCCATCTCCTTCAAAAGTTCACGAGCCTGGTAGGCGCCAATACCATAGCCGCCTTCTTTTGTTGACTGTAATGGCTTAAACAAATCTTTTGCAATAAATTGATCACTCATTCCCGTGCCCGAATCTTCAACATTAATTTCAAGCTGGCCATTTTCATCTTTGACAATAATATGAATAGGACTCACACGACCTGCTTGCACTGTTGCTTCAATCGCATTTTGAATAAGATGCTGAAGCGCCGTAAAGAAGGATTCCCGGTCCCACATAATCATCCCATTCAAAAAAGCCTTTGACAGTTTAGGCTTTTGAAAATGAAGTGGCACTCTTTGATCTGCCCATTTCTCAATAAACACAGCAAGATCATCAATGACGTTTTGTTTTGAAACCTCTGTTTGCTTACCCTTATTCGTAACTTGAACATGCTGAGAAAACTCTGCAACAGAATCAGATTTCAATTGTGTCAGCATATCCTTCATCTTATCAACAGAATGTCTGAGAGTGGTGAGCATATCATCTCTGAATTCTTTTTTATCCCCATACTTCTCAGCATTCACAACAGTAAGAGACAATTGATTGATCAAGTTTTTTAAATCATGAATCACAAAGGCAAAGCGTTTATTGAAAGCTTGTAATTGTTCTGCATGGAAAAGACTCTCACGCGTAATCTCTTCTGCCAGATAACTCGACACTTGGTAAGAAACTGTCTTAAGCAATAAGTATGTCTCCCAAGTCACATCTATCTCAGAAAGCGGGTCACCAATCAGCATCAGCCCATAGATTTTATCTCGATGTAGTAAGGGCACAAGAAAGCGCGCAGATTTTAGATCCCATATCCATTTAGGCAGAATCTCTAACAATTCTCTTTGTTTTTCTTGATGTACTTTTAAGTTTAGAATCCAGGGATTCTCTTCTATCTTTTTGATAAAGGGATGATTCAAAGGAATAAACGGCAGATCTTTTGGAAATTTCAAACAAGCCCTGATCTGTAAATTCTTTTCTTCCTCACTCAAAACCCACAAAACGCCAGATTCACTCTCAACAATTTGCCCCATGGCTCTGATATATTTTTCATAATGTGAAATATCTTGCTGGGCAATCGCTTGAATAAATCGCGCCCATTCTTCACGATAATCATATCGATAAGCAAAAAAGTTTCTTGAGATCAGAACGCGTACTTTGACGCGCAACGCCTCAGAGAAAAAGGCAAGTGTCATCAAAAGAATCGCCGATACAATAAAGATAATCTGAAACGACGTTGCAAAATCTGTCTGCAAATGATTGATATAATAGCCAAGAACCGAAATCAAAATCAAATAGAGCCCTGCAAAACTTAAGACCGCACTATGGAAAACAAATTGGCGTGAGATTCTTAAATTTGTTGACCATTGCTTGTACCGTGCTGCTGAAATAGCAATCAAAGGCACAACCATTCCAAAAATAAAATAGCGAGCAAGGGTCAGATTTAATTCATAATTTCCAAACAACAATGCATTTGAATTATAAGCCAAATCATAAATGTGTGTTGTGGCTATCCCCAAAAGAATATATTTCAAGAGATAAAGAATTTCACGATTCGATTGCCTAAAAATGCATTCTATCAGCACCAAGCCATAAACAATCCACAGGATTTTCAAAACCAGAATCAGTGAAAAACCTGACGATTGAAAAAACATAAAATTACTCATCAGAAACGGTAAAACAGCCAATGAGAGGCAAAGCGCAAAACCAACAGACAAAAGCGATCTTTTAAAAGACCAAACTCTAAAAAAATCAGGATTCAAATCTAAAATGATAGAGAGCAAAAAGAAACACCAAGCTGACAGTCTCAAAAAATCTAAACCTTCATTCAAATAAGCTCCAAAAGACCAAGCCTCTACGCCCCAAAGCGGCATTGAAACATAAATAAGCGTGATGATTGTTACCGCCAATAAACAAACAGATTGTATCTTATAACGCCTGTTCAACCCTAATAAAAGCGTTAAGCACGCATAAGCAAGAGTTGGGAAAATGTAAAACAGCTGAATCATGGTGATAAAGCCTCTCTACCGTACGCCCGTGGGCCATATAATAACACGCACTGTTTGCAAGAGAATGGTCAGATCTAAAAACAAACTCCGGTTTTTTGCATAATAGAGATCATAACACAATTTTTCTTTTGCATCTTCAAGTGAGGCACCATAAGGATAATTAATCTGAGCCCATCCTGTAATGCCTGGTTTAACAACATGTCTTTCTTGATAATAGGGTATTTTTTTTGCAAGATCACTGACAAAAATAGGTCTTTCTGGTCTTGGTCCCACAAAACTCATATCACCTTTTATCACATTCCAAAGCTGAGGTAATTCATCAATTCTGGTTTTACGTAGAATACGACCAATACGCGTTATCCGATCATCATTTTCAGCCGCCCACTTCGGACCAGATTTCTTTTCAGCATCTATATTCATACTTCTGAGCTTATAAAGCTGAAAGAGTTTCCCTTCAAACCCTACTCTTTCTTGAGAAAAGAGGGCTGCACCTCTTGATTCAATCTTGATACAAATTATCGCAATAATGATAATCGGAAGCGTCACAACAAATAATAAACAAGCTGTTACAAGATCAAATACTCTTTTAATGGCGTCATGCAAAAAGCCAAAAGTGAAACCATCTGTAAACACAAAGCCAGACATATTCAGATGTTCAACTTCAATACGACCTTTTTCTTGCTCCACGAAAGATTGAAAATCATATATTTTATAACCCTTTAGCTTTAGATGCAAAAAAGCTTCTAGAGAAATGCCTCTTTTATCATCAGGTGCAAAAACAATCTCTTCTGCTCTGAATTGACGGAAAAGCTCGGCAAGTTTTTCTAGTTTAAAATCATCTCTTGCTATAGACATAAAGGCAGGCATTCCAACAGTTTCATCCTTCACACCAATAAATCCAACAAATTTAATACCATGCATGCTTGGGCTAGCAAAAAGCTCATTTAATCTTTCGGCCATTTTTCCTGCACCAATGACCAATATTTTTCGTAAAAACCGCATCGCAATCGTTTGCACATAAATCATCCGGACTAAAAAAAGGAAGAAACCAACAATAAACACACGAATCATCAAGACCCAACTTGGATAATAAAGCATACCGCTGGTCATATGGAATACAATCTTGTTAATACAGGCTGCAATAATCAGCAAAAGACCAATGGCAAAGAGAAAGCGAACCGCCATGATTTTTCGATTCGTTGTAATGTCTTGGTTATAGAGCCCGAGAGACATAAAAATCAATATAATCAAAAATGAAAAAGCAATGCAAATGAGAAAATAATGCTCCTCTGCAGCCAAAAGGAGAGTCTCAAAATTTTGATACACAAAAAGGGTTAGCAAACAAAATTCTAACAGTGCAAGAATAAAAGCATTCGTTGAAATACTATGCCGAAACAAACGAATCATTTTTGGGGCCATCTCTCTTTGTTAAAGATTTTTTTGTAGATTCTACTATTATATAAAGAATAACTATTAAAAATACATTGAATATTCGAGGCCTCTTGTGAAAATTCTAACATTTAGCACTTTATACCCAAATAAAAATCAACCGAATAACGGTATATTTGTTGAAAATAGACTGCGTCATTTATTAAAAGACACAAAGATACAAGCAATCGTTGTCGCCCCAGTTCCTTGGGTTCCAAGTTTTTTCAAAAAATCAAAATCATATGGTTCGTTTGTATCAATCCCTAAAGTAGAAACACGTCACAACATCACAATTCACCATCCTCGTTATCTTGTGATTCCTAAAATTGGCTGGTATATCACGCCACTCTTTATGTATCTCGCAACAAGAAACCTCATCAAACAATTACACACAAAAGAAAAATTTGATCTGATTGATGCGCATTATTTTTACCCTGATGGCGTTTCTGCAGCTGCTCTTGCTCAAAAACTCAAACTTCCCTTTACCATTACAGGCAGAGGCACAGATCTAACTTTAATACCTAAATACTTTCTACCCCGTAAAATGATTGAATGGGCGAGCAAAAAAGCCAACGCTCTCATCACTGTGAGCAGGTCACTCAAAGATATCCTGATTGACCTTCATATCAATCCCGACAAAATAATCTCACTCAGAAATGGTATTGATTTACAAACATTTTACCCACTTAAAACAAACAATGCCGCAAAGGTATACTCACTCCCTACTCACAAAAAAATCATCCTTTCTGTCGGACATCTCGTTGAAAACAAAGGCAATGAATTCACAATTCGGGCTCTTGGGAGTCTACCTCACGACTTTCATCTGGTGCTTGCAGGCTCAGGCCCAGAAGAAACAAAACTCAAAAAAATTATCCATGATCTGCATTTGAATGACCGCGTTACTTTTCTGGGGCAAGTTCCACACCACGATTTGATCAAACTCTACAACGCTGCCGATTGTCTGATTTTGGCATCAAGCCGTGAAGGATGGCCAAATGTTCTTCTTGAAGCGATTGCCTGTGGATGTCCGGTTGTATCAACCCGCGTAAATGGAACGCCCGAGATTATTCTAAAACCAGAGGCAGGCATTCTGATTGATGATCGAAAACCCGAATCCATTGCCAAAGGGATTCTAGAGCTCTTTAAAAACTTACCTTCTCGCGCCGAAACAAGTTCTTACGCAAAAGACTTCACCTGGAAAGAAACATCACTGGGCCAAGAAAAAATCTTCAAAAAAATTTGCAAAGAGCATAAAGAGAAGAGAAGCTGACATAAATTCAGCATGACTTGTTGTAAGCTATTTTCTTAATTAACTCATCAGGTGTCATCTATTGAATTAGAGAATCGTCATTCAGAGTCGCCTCACTAAGAGGCGACGTGGAATCTCATTAAATTAGAAACTTAACGCAATTCTTATTGAAAATAACAGAGACTCAGAGCCCTCCATTAGGAGGGCTCTGAGTGACGGTTATATAATCTAATAACTCCTTTCAGGCTCTTTAATGACCAAGCTGACTTGCCAATCGGCACCAAGTCTCAGCTGCGAAAAGCGCCTCTTCTCTGGTTGTATCCCACCCCATTGATATGCGCAAAATAGAATTTGTCATTGTTTCATCAAAGCCCATCGACTCTAAAAAGTCGAACTTTTTCACTTTACCGCTTGAGCAAGCTGATCCACTTGATACACAGATACCTTCTAAGTCAAAGGCAATCACTTGCTTTGCTGATTCCACACCTGGCATGAAAAGACAGGTTGTGTTCGAAACGCGGCTATGCCCCTTGCCTAAAATCAAAGCACCCGGCACTTTACTTAAAATCACAGATTCCATCTCATCGCGGATCGCTTCTAAAGCTTCAAACTGATGCAAACGCTCACCGGCTTCAATTGCAGCTGCACCCATGCCGACAATGCCAATCACATTTTCAGTACCGCCTCTGAATGATTTTTCTTGCCCGCCTCCAATGACCAAAGGACGTGGATCAAGCCCTGGGCGCCTCACCAAAGCACCAACCCCTTTTGGGCCCCCAAATTTATGGGCTGAGACAAAATAATAATCTGCATTGATTTGATTCAATGATACAGGAATCCGCCCTGCTGACTGCACCACATCGCAACAAAAGACAGCGCCATATTGATGACAGAGAGCAGAAATCTCAGCAACTGGATAAATCGTGCCGAACACATTGTTCACTTGCATCACGCTGACAACAACTTTCTCTTTTGCATCAGCACTTTTTTTCAATTCTGCTTCAAGTTGTGCCAAATCAAGCACGCCTTCTTTTGATGCTAGAATATGAACAACCTCGGCATCTGTTGCTTCAGCTGCTCTATGCGCAGCCACATGTTCAACGGCTGAGAGAATAATTTTATCCCACTGCCCTTCACGCAAAATCATGTTAAAAGCTTCTGTTGCGCAGCTTGTGAAAATAATGTTTTCAGCCGATGTATCTAAAAAAGTTGCCAGATGATGCCTTGCCTTTTCAAGTGAAGCTCTCACCTTTTGGCCCATCTGATGAATAGAAGCTGCATTCCCAACCAGATCCATCGCTTCCACCATTGCTGATTTCACGGATGGAAAGAGCGGGGTTGTCGAATTATAATCCAGGTAAATTGGCTTTTTCATCTGATCCTCTATATTGCTCATCAATCAATATATGATACCTTTTTGCCTTCACGAGGTAAAGATTAATCCCTCACGGCATTAGGACCACTCCATGAAGAATGAATAAGAAGAAAAATCTATTGAGAAACGTCTCTAAGTACTGACCTCTCCACGTCACTCAGAGCCACCTCCTTAGCCTCCCAGCACAAAGTGCGCAGGAGGTAGGGGGCGTGGAGTCTCATGGAATCAACAACTTAGTGCAGTTCTATATTGAAACATTGCAGAGACTCCACGGGCGCTCCGTCGCAGCAAGGCTGCAACGCGAGACCCTCTGAGTGACGGTGAGAGGCAAGCACACAAGGCCTTTATAACTAAAAATTTTCATGAGGTGGCTCTGCTCACTACATCAAGCACTTCAAATTGCGGTGCAATTTCAGAAATATAAGCAGGCAACAGAATATTATCACCTTTATTATTGGGATCAGACGAGTAATACAATGCACGCAAATTTTTCAACACCAGCTTTGTATCATGCAACTTCTGCAGCACTGGATAAATCAAACCCTGATTGATATAAAGCTGCTCTATATTCGGTGCAGCCTTTAGCAAAACAACCCAAGCAGTCGCATCCAAATTCTTATATCCATCCAAACGACAATAGGTCAGATGAGGAAGATCAAAAGCCTCTGTGAAGATTTCTCCACATGGGTTTTTCACAAGAGAGCTCTTGATGGTCAATCTTTCAAGCTTTTTTGCGTGACTCAAAAGGGCACCTAAACAAATAGGGTGAATATCAACATGCAGTAGTGACAAATTCGTCAATTCACCTAATGCATCCTCTTCAAGATTAGAGACAATCCACTCGTCTCTGCCGTCAAATTTGATATTCTCTAGATAAAGTTTTTGAAGCTTGACCGCATTTCTAAAGAAACGCATTAACATAAGGTCATTCATCTTGAGATCTTGCAAATGAAGCGCCCGAACATTTTGTAAAAAAGGCTTCTCAATCCAAAAATATCTATTACTATCATATGTCAAATTAACCATCTCAATCCGAACCTCTTCCAGCTGAGGCATCTCGAAAAACCAAGGTATAAAATCATGAATGCTAACCGGAAAGTAATTTTCAACAAAACCTCCTCGTTTATACACCCTCTCAGTACTAAAGCCTCCTTTAAAATCGAAACGACGCATATTCGGCATTTTCGGCAGCTTTGCAAAGCTAAGTATACTACTAGGTGTCTGTTTATGCGAAAGATGAGCCAATTGAGGAGCTGCCTGTAAAAATCCCCTGAGAACAGTCCAATCAAAACGCGAATCTCTCACAATCAATTTCCTTAATGATACAAGAGAATCACTGGGAAGAATTTTATTAAATTCCCTCAATTTATCGCAATTCTTAAGCTTCAACTGCTGAAGAGAGGGAGCAGCCTCTAAAATCGTCAAAATATCTTGAGCGCATAAGCTAAATGCAGCAATACTCAGATTGAGCACAGATCTCATTGCATGTGCTGGCAACTCCAATACACCAACCACTCCTTCATCATTTCGATTATATGAAGCCAAATGCAATCTTTCTAAATGTGGCATCATGCGACACAAGTGTGAAAAAATTTCTAAATTCAATTGAGTATTGATACAACACTTAAAAACACGTAAGGCTGGTAAGGTCCCAGACAATCCTTTTAAAAAAGCCTCAGGAAACATATACATGGATAGCTTTAGATAATAAAGATTCTGAAAACAACTCACGTTACAATTGAGAGCAGCTGCTCCAATCAACATAAGGCTTGAGATTTTTGGAAATAATAAAGGGAATGCTTCTTCTTGTAAAACCCCGACAAGCTCTTTTACGATAACAGGACCTATCGAGCGACACTGTGGCATCTTCTCATTGATACTTTTCCAATGTTCACTCGTTAATGCTTCAGGCTGAACCTCTCCAGAAACATAACGAAATGGTTTAAAAAATAATGCCGAATTCGTCAGCAGACGATCCGCTCTCAAAATCATATCAAGCAGCGAATTCCGATACTCTATATTCTGAGGTGTTAGAGGAGATGCCTTGTATATATTTTCAAAACAAGGGAATAAGAAAAAAGCACAAACCTTACGCATATTGATGGCTTGCTCACCCAAAAAAGGCAAGATATGAACCCAAGGAGTTGAACCGACTCTTAAAATGGATGACTCTTGCGCATCTACATTTTTAATCATGCTCAAGGAAACAGATTGATCCCAATGAAGAAACTCGTAACTCAGAGTCTGGTTGCTTAAATATAGTGTTGTACATGTCATTATTCACTTACCTTCTTGTTAATATTATTTGATTCAAAGAATCGTCATTCAGAGTCGCCTCCTTAAGAGGCGACGTGGAATCTCAGCAATACTAAACCACAAGGCAATTCTTGTTGATACATCCCAGAGACTCCACGGGCTCTCGTCTTCGCCAAGGCTTCTACGAGAGACCCTCTGAGTGACGACGCTATTTTTCTTACAATAATTCTCTAAATCAAAAATCACAGTTGATGACGCACTTTGAAAACAATCATAAACTTACTCACCCGTTTGATTTGTCTATTGTCACATTCGGAGCAACGCGCTGAATAATTTCCACAAGCCTTGCCCGCACCTCAGGTGTGACAGATTTATACCAAAAATCCACCTTTTTCAAGCTTGAAAGAGCTCCTGTCTCGAATAGATTCAAAGCAAACAAGTAGCGATCAGGAACTTTGAGCTTTTCTAAATTTGGCGCCGCTTTTAAAAAAGAAACCACTTGCTCTTGGCTAAGGCAATCATTTTTATAAGAAGACTCGCTTGACTCAAGCGATTTAAGATTTGACATTGAATTGGCTGGTAAATCAAATGACGGACCCTTTTGTCTGAGCAAATAAGAATGTCTAAAAGTAAAATCCTCAAGCTTTGTGGCACGTTTCAAGATTTCATATAAATCTCTTTCTGTGATCCTCACCGATTGCATCCATAGGCTTTGAAGCGACTGTAAAGCCTTTTCTTGCAATTCTTTTGATGCAAGTTTGATATGCCCACCATCAATCAAAATCCTTTGCAAATGCAGAGCATGATTGAAAAGAGCCGTTAAATAAGATGCAGGGATTTCGCAATCATAAAGATGGAGTGATGTTAATTTTACATAGGCATTGGCGAAGCACTGTTCAATGACAACACTTAACAGGTTTGCATTACGCATTGATAAATCCTCTAGATTCGGCATCTGTTCAAGCATATCCCAAAAAGGAGTCCCATCTTCGGTATTCGAAGCCGGGACAAAATGCGCACGCCTTATTTGCGGATAAGATAGATCTGCAGGCACTCTCTGGTCTACCCTCGCATGGTCTCCTGGCACCCAATTTAATTCTTCTAACTTTGGTGCTGCGCGACACAGGCCCCAAATATCATGAAAATTTTGGTCTGTATTCGTGATACTCATTTTTCTTAAAAAAGGCAGATCACCAGCCTCTAATGTTTTAAAAACGCCTTTGATCACTAAAAAATAAGTGAGCCGCAGCGATACCAAGTGACGCGCTGCCGCGATAAAATGTGCAAAGTCCTCGCTTGTCCAGTGCAGCCCTGTCATCTCACAGTTTTTCAAATTCAGCAATGAATTTGGCTCTATCTCAAAAGCACCCGTTAAAGAGTTGTTATTGCAATGAATTTTCCATGTCTCTAACTGCGGCATGGCTCTCAAAAGAGTGACGAGTAACGACAAATCTATAGATTGCTTATCACATAATTTCCATTCAAAACACCTTAAAGTGGAATGAGAGAGCCTATCCAAAAAATCAAGATTCACATATTGGGGCGCAAACAATAATTTTAGCTTCTGTAAATTTGGTAAAATCGCTTGATTCAAGATATGCCCAAAATCAAAGTTTAAATCTCCATGCACAAGACTTTGCACCAATGATAGCCACTGTGAATCTGCAAATATCTGAGGATCAAACTTCACGCGTGGCAAAGCGGTTAATCTTGCCATCCGTGGTAAAATCAAATGTAGGTCAAGTGATGGAATAAGCGGCTTTGAATATTTATTCAAAGACAAACTGACATTTGTCAATGACTCTGTCCTTGCACGAAGAGCTTCCCGAAATCCTTCATCGCGGGATGATAAGTGTATCGGAGATCTCTCATAAAGGGTCTGAAAATCAGAATACAAAAAGAAAGAACATACCTTTCGCATATTGATAGCCTCTTGGCCCAAATAAGATAGAATCTCAGACCATAGGCCTTTCACCTCTCTAAAAGTAGCAGAATCTTGGGATGCTTTTACCATGTAAGGCACAGCATTTGCGCCATTGAAATTCCTGTATTCTTTCGCTTCCGTATCGTAATAGAGCGTTGCATATATTATTGTCATTTAGTTTACCTTATTCATTTTACTTTTATTATCTTAGCCTAACACAACCAATCGCTCTCATTTAAGCAGAGGTCATCCTGAATTTATTTCAGGATCTCATCGTTATCATAGAAAGATGCTGAAACAAGTTCAGCATGACCTGTTTATTGTTCATTATGACTTATATTAAGCTCCCCAACGCTTTCATTTCTAAATTCGGAGCCACTCTTCTCACCATTGGCATGACCTCATCAAGCTCTCTCTCTGTTAAATGCAAAAGTTGTTGTATTATTTTTAATTTTGGAAAATAGCCATCTGGGGCATTTTCAAATAAAGAGAAATATTTTCTGGGCATAGAGAGTGTTTCGAGTTGCGATGCGACTCTTAAAAAAGCCAAACACAGCTCTCGTGTTATTGATTCAGCGACAAATAAATTCTTTAAATTTGGTAATAAATGCTGGGAAAGCACAAAGGCATCTTCACCTTCAGCCAGTTGAACACCTATAGCACCCAAATCCAAATCTCTCAAATTCAGCATTTTTTCAAAAAGAAGAGTTAACTCTCTTGTTGTCGTATTCACAGCATGTATCGATAAATGAGTGAGCTGACTCAAAGCCCCTGCTTCCAGATTCTGAAACATCCATTCGGATGTTGAATTTCTCCACACCAACGATGCCAAACCTTTTGCCCGGTTCAGCAAATTTGTAAAATATGCGCCATCAATACAAGCATTTATCACACAAAGCGATGTCAGCTTTGTAAATGCATCCTCCTTCATATCGGCCTTGCCTATCGCAAGCCCTCTCAGCGCCAAGCTTTTCAGTTCAATCATTTGCTCAATCAAGTCAAGAAAAGAATCTCGCGGGGAACCTGACTTTAAAGTCATTCCTTTTACAAACAACTCTTTCACTGATGGATAAAGATTAAGTCGCATTTGCATGTCTTCACCCTCCTCATCCATTGGCTTGTATTGAACATTAAGCTTTTCCAAATTCGGCACTGCCTTTAAAAAACATTCCACATGTTTCCTTGTCAAAGCATTCAGCCAAATTTTTGCAACACGCAGTTGCGATAAATCCATTTCTCCAAGAGTTTCTATAGCCTCTAATGCCAAATCACATCCAATTAATGTCAGATCTTGAATAAAGGGCGCGGCTGCAAACAAAATCCTCAAGTCAATTGGATTGATCCTGGAATCTTCTATATGCAAAACTTTTAATGCTTGTAGCGATTCTGGCTCAAGTTCAACTGTGTCTTCCTCTAAAGATAACACACCACTTAAATAAAGCTTCTCTAATAAAGGCACTTGCCTTAATACTCTGAAAATATCACTAATCTTAATGCCACTATAATGACCTTCCTCCTGTGAGATAAAACCATGCAGCTCTAAACAACGTAATGAATACATCAATTTTAAAGGCAATTGATCAAGTCCACTCGACATCACAGCAGCTTCAAATTTTAATTCCCTCAAAGCTGGGAATCGATCCTGATTCAAAAAAAGAGTCCAGCGAATCGGACTCAAATGAGAGAGGATCTTCGTAATTGGCAATATCGGAAGTGCCTCGCTTTCCAGCCTGTCATAATCCGATGGCATGTAAATATAGAGCGTTGACAATGAGTGAAGCTTTGGCATTTTTCGGGCAATGAGCTCAATCTCTTTCACACAAATACAACTCTCTTTTAACTTGTTATCTTGAGGACTTGTGCTGACGCTTACATTTGTAAAAGATACAGGCGTTTCTACCATTCTGGAATTCATCAGTTGATGAAAAGGATTCATCCAAAACTGATCAGCCTTAGGCTCAAGAGGAGATCTTTCATAGTAGGGCCGCAAACGCTCATCTCTAAAGTAAGTTGAGACCTGACGCATATTCAAAGCATATTGCCCCAAATAATCTAATACAAGAGGCCAGACATTTTCATATCTAGCGGAAATCATTAAAGAATCAGACTCTTTAACAACTGATAAAGCCTTATCCCAATTAAAAACACGAAACCAACCATCTTTGTCATCAGGAAATCCTGTATCTAAATAAATCGTTGCCATTTTAATTCTCCAGTATCGTGTTTGTTATTTTTATCCTGAAAAAGAAAAATTGTCAAAAGGAAAGGCAACTTTATTTACTCTACCCCTTTGTCGCAACATTCGGCGCAATCCGCAGAAGTTTTCTGTACTTTTTCTCTTGGCCCGGTTTAGAACAAGTATTCTTATTGCCATAAAACACTTTCAGCTCAGACAAAAAACCATCTGGCAAGTCACTAAAATGCTTCAGGAAATAATAAGGAAGAACCAATTTCTGCAAATGCGGCGCTGCCTTTATAATGCTTAAACAATCATCCGCTGATAAAGCCGTAAAGGTGTCCCACTCTCTTGTGAACTCAACCAGTTCTGGCAATGATCCCGGTGCAAGCATTAAAGATGGATTCTTTTCTGTAATCAACAATATAACCTTCAGTAAAATTAAATGCTGAAGATGAGGCGTCCTTTGCAAAAAAGCATCCAATATAGAGGGCTCTAATTTCACATTCCTAAAATCAAGAGTTGATAATTGACACAATGCTTGCTCGTTCAGATATTCAAGAGGCGAATCACAAACAGAGTCGTTCCAAAAGAGTGATTTTAAGCTCGTCGCAGCGTTAAAGAGCGATCCCAAATATGATCC
>JAGPBS010000021.1 GCA_018063245.1 Alphaproteobacteria bacterium
GTTGTGGACTTTTGGATAACTTATCCTCTAAAGCGGACATTTCTATCTTGCTCTAAAGCGGACATTTCTATTTTGCCTTGACAGAGGGAAAATATCTATTATCGATTGTTGATATTTACATCGTCCCGAACATGCGATCACCCGCATCGCCAAGTCCTGGAACGATGTAGGCTTTCTCATTCAATTTTTCATCGAGTGAGGCTGTAAAGAGAGGAACGCGCGGGTGGCTTTTTTGGAAGACCTCAATGCCTTCAGGCGCTGCAACCAAGGACAGGAATTTAATGCGTTCATCCGGAACGCCGTGTTTGTTTAAAACGTCGCAAGCGTAAGCGGCTGAATTTCCTGTTGCGAGCATCGGGTCAACCAGGATAAAAAGGCGGTCTTCAGCTGTTGGAAGCTTAACCATATACTCCACAGGCATGTGTGTTTCAGGGTGGCGATAAAGGCCAATATGGCCGAGTTTTGCGGCTGGCATAAGATCGAGAAGCCCGTCAGCCATGACAAGGCCTGCACGCAGAATAGGAACGATGGCGATTTTTTTACCATCAAGGAACGGAGCGCTCATCTCGCAGATAGGTGTTTGGATTGTTTCATATTTAATTGGGAGGTCACGGGTGATTTCGTATCCCATCAAAAGAGCGATTTCTCTTAAAAGGCGGCGGAATCCCATGGTGGTTCTTGTTTCATCGCGCATGTGCGAGAGCTTATGTTGAACGAGAGGGTGGTTGACAATGAATAAATTGGAATATTTTTCATGTTCATACATTAGCGGAAAGCCTTTCATCGTGAAAATTTGTTTATTTTGAAATCTTTGAAACACTAGCAGACTTTTTTCAAAAGACCAAGGAAAGAATGAATTATTTTGAAAGGCTCCAGTTTTATGGATCGCTTCTTTCAGAAAAAAATATCACATTAAAGCATAAAGATGCTTTCGCTTCTCACATCAATCGCATATACTAAGGCTATGAATAGACAGATTTCAATTGCCCCCTCTCTTTTAGCCGCCGATTTTACAAAATTGGGCGCTGAGCTTTTGGCTGCCGAAGCTGGCGGTGCTGATTATTTCCATATGGATATTATGGATGGTCATTTTGTGCCGAATATTTCTTACGGTCCTTCTGTTGTGAGAGCCTTGCGGCCTTTGACGAAAAAGCCATTTGACGTGCATCTGATGATCACGCCGACTGATTCCATGATTCCAGCTTTTGTTGAAGCGGGCAGTGATATTATTACAGTCCATGCGGAAGCGGGACCAAATGTCTATCGAACGATTCAGCTCATTAAATCATTTGGCGTTAAAGCGGGACTTTCGATTAATCCTGGAACGCCAGTCTCTTACCTTGAGCCGCTGCTAAATGAAATCGATTTGATTTTGATCATGACGGTGAATCCTGGGTTTGGAGGGCAAAGCTTTTTGAACAGTCAGCTTTCTAAAATTGAAAAAACGCGCGAGATGATTGATCGCAACGGTCGGGCCATTTTGCTGGAAGTGGATGGCGGCATAACAACGACAACTGCAGGATCTGTTATCAAGGCAGGTGCTGATATCCTTGTTGCAGGTACGGCTGTTTTTAATGGTTCGCCTGAGCATTATGCTGATCGCATCAATGCTTTGAGAGTGGCGAGGTGACTGATGGACAGACTTCAAACAACCATTCAGCAAGTTAAAACGTTAGCTTTCCGGTTGCCCTTTTACCACTTATCCTTAAAGCCACCATTGCATGCAAGCATTTCGGTGATGCCTCATGATCCTTGGCCAGGTAATCGCGATATTGGTTTTCAGATCTTAAGCAATGTTTATGAGTTTGAAGGTCACTCCTATCAAGGCAATACAATTCCATGGAATGATCCATTTTTGCCGCAAACATGGCGAAATTATGCGCATAGTTTCCATTGGCTCAGAGATCTGAGGGAAACATCTGTTGAAACAGCGCGCCGTAAAGCACGCGATATGATCATGGATTGGTTTGAAAAGAATGAAAAGTGGGATGAATTCTCCTGGGCCGGAGATCGTATTGCAAAGCGCGTTTATCATCTGATTGCTCTCTATGATTTTTATGCTTCCTCAGCAAATGAGACTTTTATTAATGATGTAAGGCGTTATATCTTCCAGCAAATCAAGCATTTGCTGCGTTTGAATTTTTCAACCTATCAAGGCAATCGTCAGGTGACGATTATTAGAGGGATTCTATATGGTCTTTTCAATTTGCCTGAATCAAAGCGGTTGATTACCTCTTATGAGAAGCGACTTTTTAAAATCACCGTAAGCCTCTTGACCGCGGATGGATTTCATCAATCACGCAATCCGACTCATCATGTTGAGTTGATGCGTCTGTTGATTGATATTAAATATTTGTACCAGGCCTCGAATAGAGCGATTCCAGTTCAATTGAATCAGACTTTAAAGCAAATGGCTCCTTATCTGAAGTTTTTAATGTCTCAAGATGGTGGACTCTTTTTGTTCCAAGGTAGTTGGGAGCAGGATAAAGATTTTTTGACGACGCTGCAGACACACCTGGATCACAAAGTGAAGAATCAGAAATCATTTCCGCGTTCAGGTTATGAGCGGATTTCTGCAGGCAAATCTTTGCTTTTTGTTGATGTTGGCGTTCCGCCAGAATCTCCTTTTGATCATTGGGCCCATGCTGGAACTTTTGCTTTTGAGTTTTCGAGCAATAAACAAAGACTCATTGTGAATTGTGGGCATCCACAAAATAGTCATGATCATTGGGATCGTCTTCTGGCAACGACAGCGGCTCATTCAACTTTGACGTTAGAAGACACCAATTCATCTGAAGTGCTCGCCAAAGGTCTTGGTAAAAAACCATCGGACATTGCTCATTATGTGGATCAGGAAGAAAACAGAATATCCCTTTCAATGAGTCATGATGGCTATATGTTTAATCACAAAACGCGCCATCGACGTCTTTTCCATCTGTCTGAAAATGGTCAAGTATTGAGTGGTGAAGATATTCTCGAAGGGCCAACCGGTAAAGAATTTGCTATACGCTTCCATTTGCATCCGAAGGTAAAGCTATCTCTCATTCAAGAAAGTAAGGCGGTTTTATTGCAATTGCCGAGTGGATCGGGTTGGAAAATGTCAGCGCATGGCGAAGAGCTTTCGATTGAACCAAGCATTTATTTTGGTGATGGGAAAAATCCAGTCTCAACAAAGCAAATTGTGATCAAAGGCGTGACAGCGCCAAATCCTGAGAATAGAGCGCAAATCAAGTGGCTTTTTGAAATGATTTAAGATGCTAAAAAATAAAGGCCCTGAAAGGGCCTATATTTTTTGTTGTGACAGATTGACTTAATTGATGTATCTGCGATATCCGGCAAGCATCAAACCAAGCCCACCAAACATGAGGAGCATAGATCCTGGTTCAGGTGTAGGGGTTGGGTTACATTGATCACTTCCTCTGAGGCAGCCGGTGAACTCGTAAGATGTTCCCGTTGTTTGCCATTTAAGACCAAATGTGTTGAGTGTGAGTGTTTCAGTTGAACTGTATGTTAAGTGTAGAAGAACAGTATCAGCGCTCTGGGAAGTTAATCCATCATTGATAGGTCCTCCAGGACAACCATTGCCTGACCAAACACAAACATCAATTGAATTATCAATCGAAGGCAGGTTTCCAGGGGAGCTGATTGAATCAAATACAAAACCTGGATTTATGAAAGTTCCTGCGACTGTGGGATTGCCATTAAACCCAAAAGACAAAATATTTGCTTTTGTATATCCATTTTGAAGGACAGTTGTATTGCTCATTGTGATTGCTAAATCAAGTGATGTACTTGTGAAGTTTGTCACTGTCCATGCACTTGTTGCACTGAGCGTGATAGGGCCGATGCTGCCATCAAAAGGAACGAAGAGAGAGTAATCTATATTGAAAGACCCATTGCCTGTGATCGGAACTGTGGCATCCGCCCATGCAGGATTTGAGAAGAGAAGTGCTCCTAAGGCCAAACAGGGAGCCAGTATGTGTTTATTAAAATATATCATTTTAGTCTCCTTTTTATATTCAAATATGCTTTTTCTACTTATAGGAAGAATAAAATCAATCTATTGTTTGTCGATGTTTTCAGTAATTTGTATGGCTCGCAATGATTTATTCTCACCCTATTCATTGCATTAAGCGTGCCGCGAATTATTTCCAACAAAATCAATATTTTACAATCTTCATGGATGGGTGGAAATGCACGAGATGTGCAAAAACACAACAGAATGTTTGTTGTGCGAACATTTTTTGCTGAATTATTTTTTGCTTCTTTGACGTTTGGAGAAAAAGGTGATGAATCCAAGGCCTCCCAGTAAGAGAAGCGCTGATCCTGGTTCAGGGGTTGATATGCCACATCCTGAGCTTCCTTGCAGGCAGCCTGTGAATGCATAAGATGTTCCCGTTGTTTGCCATTTGATGCCAAAGGTGTTGAGTGTTAGCAACGAAGTTGAAGCATAAGTTAAGTGGAGTTTCACGCTGTCAGAGCTGGGCGTAGATAATCCATTATTGATGCTTCCTCCAGAGCAATTATTGCCAGCCCAAACACAAACATCTATTGTATTATCAATAGATGGCAGATTTCCTGGTGAGGATATCCCATCAAATACTGTGCCGGCAGTTGTGAGGGTGCCATGGACGGTTGGATTGCCGTTAAAACCAAAAGACATGATATTTGCTTTCGTGTAATCGTTTTGTAAAATCGTTGTATTGGTAATGGCAACTG
The DNA here is from genome assembly GCA_018063245.1 of Alphaproteobacteria bacterium. NCBI lineage: Bacteria > Pseudomonadati > Pseudomonadota > Alphaproteobacteria > Alphaproteobacteria bacterium. Next base: position 4,720 of record JAGPBS010000021.1, read on the forward strand.
TCAGATCAAGAGATGTGCTCGTAAAATTTGTGACTGTCCACGTGCTTGTTGCATTGAGTGTAATGGGGCCAATACCACCTGTAACAGGAACAAGCATAGAGTAAATGATATTAAAGGATGTGTTTCCAGTGATAGGGACGATGGCATCTGCCAATGCATTACTTGAAAAGAGAAGCGTACCTATCATGATCAGAGGAGTGAGTAGTCGCTTTTGTAAGGATGTCATTATAATCTCCTGATATATTTAGCAATATATGCAAATTGTACAGTGCAAGATTGCTTAATGCATAAACTATACCAAAATTAGTAGTCAATAAAATCAATATTTTAAATAAATTTTATGTTTTGATTTTGAGAGAAATGTAATAAAAAATGACATAATGCGTGAGTTTCATAAGAAAAACACATACTTTCTGGGGTTGTAAGAGGTGAAATTAAGCTTGACCGTATCGTGACAATACAACCATGAGCCCTAGTCCTGCAAGAATAAGGAAAATTGATTCAGGCTCAACGGAAATTGTTGTTGTATTACAAGAACTACCAACACAGCCCTCAGGTTCAAAAGATCCCCAGGCTGTTTGCCATTTCATACCAAAGGTGGTTAAGGTGAAATTTTTAACTGGATCATCGCAGTCTGCAAGGTCGAGTCTGAAAGAGACGGTATTAGTAAGTCCTGCGAAAAGACCCCCATTACTCCCGCCTGAACAATTATTACCGCCAAAAATACACATGTCAACTTTTCCGAATGAAGGTAAGGTTGTGTCTGTGTCATAATTTAAAAAAGCAGTTCCTTTCTTAAATTTAGAGATATCCATATCTTGATCGATATTAAAACCAAAAGCTGTGATGCGTGCATCTTTTGAGGCATAATTAGGGGAGACAACAGTATTGTTTTTCATAGAGATGGAAAGATCGAATCCAGTTGATGAGTAGTTTGTGATTGTCCAAGTACTATTCCCAACAAGATCAAAAGGCAGTGCTCCACTTTTAGGGACAAGATAAGTGATATTAAAGGACCCATTACCGCTGATTGTAATTGCTTCTGTTTTCAGAGCAAGGCAGGTTACCAGAATGACTGAAAGAATAACTGTTTTGATGAGTTGAATCATATTGAATCTCCTATTATTCAATATAGGATATCACTATATTGAAAAAAATTAATTAACAGGCTGTCTTAAAGACTGCCTGTTAATTAGTTCAAAATCATTAGCGTAGATTTGTGAGTTCTTTCATCATTTGATCTGCAGCTGAAATCACTTTTGTATTCGCGCTGTAAGCTGTTTGGATCTGAATAATATCCGTAAACTCTGTTGCAATATCAACGTTTGAAAGTTCAAGTGAGCCTTCAGCAATTTTACCTGCACCACTGTCACCGGCTTGACGTAAGTTATATTCCCCAGAATCTGACGTTTGAGTGAAGACGTTCCCTGTTTTAGCAGAAAGACCATCCGGATTTGCAAATGTTGCAATTGGTAAAAGATAGAGCTTTTTGAACTGACCGTTACTGAAAGAGGCTGTTACATATCCATCTTTATCAATCGCAATACCTGTTTTAAGACCCAGTGCAGCACCGTTTTGGTTGACGAAGTTAACGTTATAGTTTGATGTGAGCTGTGTAACGTTCCCTTTTGTTTTGTTTCCGCTGCTATCTACACCGAAGTCAAAGGTGATTGTTTGGTTACCCGCACCTGTGACCATTGGATCCCAAGGCATAACGATTGGACTGCCCAGCGTACCTGTGATACCAGCTGGTGAGCCGTCTGTGTTAAATGAGAGTGTACCTATCCCAATAAGGCCATTCACTGTTGTTGCGAGTGTTGGATCTGCAACTCTGGCTTCTATATCCCAAGAGTTTGTAGCCGCTTTTTTAAAGTCGAGCTGAACTTCTCTTGGTGTACCAAGTGTATCGTAAACGGTAACACTTCTTCTGAAGTCATACCCTGTTTTGACAACTTGAGGTTTTTGGAAGAAGGAATTGACGATATTCCCAACAGCACCATTTGTGATTGTGATGGTATCAGTCATTGAGTTTGCTTTAATAACCAACTGTCCATTTGTTTCAGTTGCGGTAATGGTTGGGACTGCCGTGTTAATTTTTGTGACAAGAGCTGCCAGCGTATCCGTTACGAGGATAGGAATATTTACATTCGCGCCGCCATTAATTGAAATATTAAAGTCGGTTGTCACGCCTGGGTTTCCAAGAGCAGCTTGCAGTTCTGTCGCATCAACTGGTGTTGACCCTAGAACAATCGATGTTGCCCCGAGTTTTTCTCCAGCGTTTAGGTTCATCCCGAACTCAACTCTTGTTGTTGCTGAAGCAATACCATTAAAAGTTGAGGTGTTGACAGGTGTTAGACTTGAAATATCGGCATTAGCAGCAGGTGGGTTGCCGTTAATATCAAGAAGCCATCCTTGCAGGAAGAAGTTTCCTAGTTTCAGATTGCCGAGATTGTCAGCTGTAAAGGCGCCATCACGTGAGAAATAAGGAGTCTGGTCGTTGCCCCCTGAGTTGAGCACAAAAAATCCACCACCGGAAATCGCTGTGTGTGTCGCTGAGTTAGATGCTTGAATCAATCCTTGTTCAGAAATCGTATTGCGGACTGTATTTCTGACACCGCCTGGGCTGTATGCTGTATTTTGGTTTGTTTGAGTAACCTGTGATTCAATATGAGATAAGATACGTTTATATCCATTCGTACTAATGTTGGCAATATTGTTACCGCGTTTACCAAGTTCTTGAGCCTGAACTTGAAGGCCTGATCTTGCTGCAATGAGTGCACCATAAGTTGACATTTGTATTCTCCTTTGTTTTTTTCTTGTTGTATTTAATTTACTTCAATAGGGTTGGCCAGAGCTTCAACAGGAAGCGCTTCTATAGCCGGTGCTATAACAGGTTCTTCAGCTTTGAGTTCTGCTAGATTCTCAAAAAACCCTTTGAGTTGATTGCTGATCTCTGCACTGATATCAGCAGACACGGTGGTGGGTTGTTGAACTTGTGATCTAGGCATGTTGAATGAATCAACTTTATCAATGAGGAATTCTCGTGAACCTGCTCTGAGGTAAGTTTTTTTGTTTCTTGGTTGAATTCCTGTAATGATTTCACGGTTGTATGTTTTGAGAGGCATCATCTCACCATTGGCTTTGACGCCAGTGACGCTTACTTTATAAAGGCCATCTTCTTGTTGTAGATCTTGTGTGTTTTTACCATCCCAAGCCAATTGATGACGTCCTGTTTGGGCAGGCCCTTTTGTTTCCCTGATAGGCAGACCGCTTGCATTTGTGATCATCACTTTGACTTCTGTGAGTGTTTCATCATCGGGGACATCGTATGAGAAGAGTGCAGCGCCATCAGCCAGACTAATATCATTGGTCTGGAAATCGACTTCGGTTCCAATCAGATTTGTTGCGGCGTAAAATTCTTGTTTGTTCACTGATTCCATTTGCTTTTCAAGTTTGCTATTCACTTCAATAAGCTGTTCATTTGTCACAAACTGTGAGAGTTGTTGAACAAATTTTTCTGTTTTCGGAGGATCAAGGCCTTGGTTTTTAAGCTGAGCCATCAAAATTTTTAAGAACATATCCTTTTGTTCATCGGCGCGAATGATTGATTTTTTTGATGTTTGATTGCCATCAGGATTCATCAGAGCTCTGATTTCTTCAGGATCACTTGTCTTTTCTTTTATTTTTTTTAGCTTTGCGAGATATTCTTCATTCTTATTGGTGGTCCGTGACAAATTTTCCCGATTTGCTCTGTAGGGATCGTTTGTTGAGAAAGTATTTGCATCGATCATTGACATAGTGTCCTCATTTTCGTTGGATTGCTTAAATATGAATATCTACTTTGGTTGGTGTTAAAATATAGTCACGTCCTTGGGCATCACTCGCTGTAAGCTCAGTTAAGGAAGTGAGCATGTCATCATTCAGAAGAGATGGATTGTTCTGGGTGAACTCATTTTGTAGAATTTGCTGGTCTTGTCTTGAGCTGCCGCCTGAAAATGAAAATTCCATATTGTGTGATTCAAGCGTAAACCCAGAATCTTTCAGAGCATTTTCAAGAGTTTGACTATCTTTTTGCAGCAGTTTAAGGGTTTCAGGATTATCAGATTGAATTAGGGCATTCACACGGTTATCTGAGATGTTCAATTTGATTGTAATTTCACCAAGATCTTCAGGTGTGAGACGAATGTTGATCTGGTCATCGCCATTGTTTAAAGCTGTAATGAGCTTAACGGCAACTTGCTCAGGAGCTGTTTGATTTGGAGCCGGCATAATAGAAGAGGCTGGTGATGTTAGATCAGTTAAAGAGCCTGTCGTAGAAAGAGGAGTGTTTGCAATCATCCCGAATGCCTCTAATGGCTTATCATTTGATGAAGGGTTCACTGTTGTTTCAGAAGATAAAGGCATATTTTTAGGAAGAGCAACTTGGTCAGGCTTTTCTGCATCAGTTGACTCATTTTGTGTGACTGTATCTTGCTGCAGATTGAGAGGTTCTGAATCTGTTTTTATCTCAAGTTTTTGAGGTGCAGCAGACGCTTCACTCACCAGTTCAAATTCTTGTACAGGTTTTTCAATAAAGGCAAAACTGAGTTGTTTCGGGCTTATTTCATCCGCTTCTTTTGATTTTTTACGTTTGGGTGCTTCTTTTATAGGAGCTGTGTCATCTGTTTTGAGTTCCGAGATATCTTTAAGGTCATCGGTATCCGACAGTTTTTGTGTCGGAAAAAGCATAGCAGGTTGAGTTTGTTCTTTAGCAGGCTCTTTGTCTGAAGTCTGTTCAGGCGAGATTTGTATTGCATCTTCGATCTGAGCTGCGGATAAAAGAGAATTGCTCATTTGAGGTGTGGGGGATTCCTCTTTGGGCTCATCTATATTTTGCAAAAGGTTAGGTGTAATATCTGTTTGAGCAAGTTGTTCTGTACTCACTGTTTCTTGAGATGATGTAATTTGCGGCTCATCCAGAGTGGCAATAGAAGCCAAGTCGTTATGAAGTTTTTGTTTGATGAGGCGTTTGGTTGTAATAGATTCAGGTTCTTGAGGAATAAAGGAAGCCTCACTCTCTTCATGGTCTGCAAAAAGATCTGCTTCTTCAGAAGGCAGGACAAGTGAGAGCGTTTCCTGTATCTGTTCGTCTTGAACAGGAAGCATCATTGTTTCTGTAGAATCTTTTGATCCTTGAATTTGGTTTTCTGTTTGGAGTGGTTTTAATTTTTTATGTGAGAGCTGATCAGATTTTGCCTCATTTGTGTCTTGTCGCCTTTTGAGCCCTCTATCAGATATTTTTTTAGTGTCAGTTTCTATCTCATTTTGTTCTGATATGTTTTTTTGAAAATGATCTGTTTGCTCATTTTTTGATGCTTTATATGAACTAGGCTTTGCCTCAGACGCTTGAGGAATAGAAACGCGCCCTTCATAAGCGAATGGATTGTGTCGTTGCATTGTGAGTTGAGCCATACTCATTTCCCTTTTAGAATTGTGAACCATCCTCATTGCAAGGAGCGTGCCATCCCTTTTTGCTCTAATAAATAATTGTTTTTAAAGTATTTTATTTCAAGGTGTTGTTTTGATCAAAGAGGGGGAGGTAGTTTTTGCCGATCAATAGGTGGTAAAAAGATCCTAGTCAGATCGGCAAAGAATGACCTCTTTCCTAAAAAAATCAATAAAATCAATTGCATTTTTTGCCATTTTTGATGGCATGAAATTTGCAAGGGTGTTAGACAGTATATAATGTATAGAACGATATGACGGAGGACTTTAAAGATGACAATTACCAGGGTTGCGACATCATCAATACGTGAACTGATGTTAAAAAGTGCAAATAAAGGTCGTGGCCAAATTGCAGATTATGAGACGCAGATTGCAACACAGCAAAAGGCGTCTCGTTATACGGACATGGTGGGTCATTTGCCAAAATTTAATTTTGTTCAAAATGAGATTGCAAAAATTGGTCAATATAAAGAGAACATGGATAATGTACTTGCACGTATACAATCAACAGAAGGTGTCCTGAATAGTGTGTATAGAATGCTTGATGAGATGACAACAATGACAATTCAGGCGCGAAATCCAGGAAACCAGAATGGTCGTATTGATTTGATTGCTCAAAATTATAAGGCCGAGTTAGCAAATGCTTTAAATCGCAGTATTGCTGGTGTTTATTTATTTGGAGGGAATGAGATCTCAATTCCGCCCGTTGATATTAATCCAAGTAATGATAATCAAGCAGCCCTTGCCACTGGTCAATATTATGTCGGGAGTGGAAAAAGTTTGAATGCAACAACAGATGGTAGCACTGTTTTAGATTATGGTTTAAAAGCTGATGATGACTGGGCAACTTATTTTTTTAGTGGTTTGCAGCGTATTATTGATCAGCCGAATGATCATGTGGCTTTAGGATTAGCTCTGGATGATGTGAATCGTGCAATGGATGAACTCACGCAAGCAATGGCGAAAGTGGGTCATCAGATGAAAACTTTTGAACAAGCAAAAGAAGATCATGTTGCTTTTGAGACGATCTATCAAGAAGATATTATCACGATGAATGGAGCTGATGTTCCTTATGCAATGGCTAGAATTACTGATTTGATTCTCTCACAAGAGGGCATTTTCTCATTGATTGCAAAAGAAAGTCGATTGAGCCTTGCGGACTATTTGCAATAGGTTTGTAGCTTAACGATGATCTCTTATAGATCAACCCATCACATAGCCTTGACCGCGAACTGTCCGGATGATGGTTTGTTCTTTTTGATCATTGAGGATGGCTCTTAGTCTTTTAATATGAACATCAATCGTTCTGGGTTCAATCGCATGATCAAGTCCCCAGAGATGATCAATGAGTTCATCACGTGTGAAGATTTTACCCTGATTCGAGATAAAGAGTGAGATGAGTCGAAACTCAGAAGTACTTAGTTTTAGAAGTGTTTGATCTCTTAAAACAAGTCCTTGTTCAAGATTCAGGCTAATGTCTTTGTAGGTGAGAATATTTTGCTTTTCTTGGAAGTCGTTTGATCTGCGTAAAAGCGCATGGATGCGTGATAGCAATTCCTTAATGGAGAAAGGTTTTGTCATGTAATCATCAACACCAATATCAAGGCCTGTAATTTTATCTGTTTCTGCTGCGCGTGCTGTTAACATTAAAATGGGTATTTTTTGTAGAAGTGTTGGTGCATTTTTACGGATATGGCGACAAATCTCAATGCCGCTTTCAGTTGGGAGCATCCAGTCAAGAATGATGAGATCTGGGTGTGATTTGATGAGTTTTTCGAAGCCCACTTGTCCATCAGCTGCGAGTAAAACTGTGTAGCCTTTTTGCTCTAGGTTATATTGCAGTAAAATCCGCAAGTCTTCCTCATCTTCAATGATGAGAATTGTGCCGAGTTTCTGTTTAGATGATGGTTCTGCTAGATGTGTCATATTTAGGGCGTTTCTGATCTATGTGTTTTCCCTTAATGATGAAGTGAGCCATCTCTGCAATATTGGTTGCGTGATCTGCAATCCGTTCAATGTTCTTTGCAATGAAAAGAAGATGCATTCCGCTTACAATTTGCTCAGGATCTTTTTTCATCATATCAAGTGTTTCAATTGTAAAAGATGAGTGGAGTTTGTCAACTTCAATATCTCTTTCCCAGGCGCGCATACTGATTTCAAGGTCATGCTGCATCAGCCCATCAAGAATATCATGCAGAATCATTTCAGCAATATCAGCCATTGTGAATAAAGGCGCTGGAATGGCATAATTGGGAAGTTTAAAAAGAGTTTGCGCTCTTTTTGCAATGTTGCAGGTGTAATCACCAATGCGTTCAAGCGAGGCGCCAATTTTGGGTGAAGAGAGAATGATGCGTAAATCCAAAGCCATCGGTTGGCGAAGTGCAATAAGACGCAAGCTCTCGTTATCAATTTGATGCTGAAGATCATTGATACTTTTATCGGTTGAGATCACTTTTTCAGTAAGGGCCTGGTTTTTTTCACGTAAGCTGAGAATGGCCTGATGAAATTGTTCTTCAGCAAGGCCGCCCATCTGACTAATAACAGATTGCAGAGCTGCGATCTCGCGGTTAAAAGATTGAACAATATGGTTTTGTGACTGGATCATGGTAAGGTTCTTTGTTTTTTTGTTTATTATCTGCTTGATTTGGTTAAATTATCCATAACGGCCTGTAATATATCCTTGTGTTCTTTCATCTTTTGGGTTGGTGAAGAGATCATCTGTATCTCCAATTTCAACCATCTCGCCCATATGGAAAAAGGCAGTTCTGCCAGAGACGCGCGCTGCTTGTTGCATAGAGTGAGTGACAATCACTATTGTATATTTTTCTTTGAGTTCGTCAATTAATTCTTCAATATGCGCAGTTGCAATGGGATCAAGAGCTGAACATGGCTCATCCATCAGAATCACATCAGGGCGAATCGCAATCGCTCTTGCGATGCAAAGACGCTGTTGTTGACCTCCTGATAGGCCTGTGCCGAGATCAAAAAGGCGATCCTTCACTTCAGTCCAGAGGCCTGCGCGCCTTAGGCTTTTTTCAACGATGATTTCCAGATCTTGCTTTAAATCAACCAAACCATGAAGGCGAGGGCCATAGGCTACATTATCAAAAATTGACTTTGGAAAAGGGTTTGGTTTCTGAAAAACCATGCCAATTTTTGCACGTAGTTGCACAACATCAATATTGTCACGATAGATGTCATCTTGTCCGAGATAGATTTTGCCTTCTATCTTCACACTTACAATCGTGTCATTCATACGATTAAGACATCGGAGGAAGGTTGATTTTCCGCAACCAGAAGGACCAATCAGTGCTGTTACCTTATGTTCAGGAATCTCAAGAGATATATTGCGCAGTGCCTGTTTTGCACCATAGAAGACATTGACGTTCTCAGCTTTCATTTTCGCTGGTGTGCTTTGAGTTTCTTGAAGGTCTGTGAATGGGTTTTGAGTCATTTTTCTACCATGATTTTTCAAATTTTTGACGAATATAGACAGCGATACTATTGATCATCATCAATAAGCAAATGAGAATCAAAATAGCGCCCGATGATTTTTCAATAAAGGCAACTTCAGGATTGTTTGCCCAAATGTAAATTTGCACGGGTAAAGCTGTTGCAGCTTCTAACGGATTTTCAGCGATATCTGCAATAAAAGCAACCATACCAATCATTAACAGAGGTGCTGTTTCACCAAGAGCACGGGAAAGACTGATAATTGTTCCGGTCATAATGCCTGGCATTGAGAGAGGCACAACGTGATGAAGAATGACCTGCATGGGCGATGCACCAAGGCCAAGAGCGGCATGTCGAATGGAGGCTGGGACGCTTCTGATCGCAAGACGTGCATTCATGATAAGAGGCGGCAGAGTCATGAGGCTTAAAACAAGTCCACCAACAAGAGGTGTTGATCTTGGAAGATGCATCGTATTGATGAAGATGGAAAGCCCCAGAAGACCAAAGACAATTGAAGGAACGGCAGCAAGATTATTGATGTTGACTTCAAGCAGGTCAATGAATTTATTTTTGGGTGCGAACTCTTCAAGATAGAGTGCAGCGCCTATACCAACTGGAATGACAATCAAGGCAGTGATCATGATGAGCATGAATGATCCCATGAACGCACCTGCAATACCAGCTTCTTCAGCTTCTCGGCTATCGGGTTTTGTGAGATAATCTATATTGAAGTGTCGTGTGATTAGATCTTTGCTATTGAGTGTTTGCGCCCATGTGATTTGCTTTTCTTGTAAAAGAGTTTCTTTTGGATGTCTGAAATATTGATCAAGGTCATCGGAAGCGTTGAGACGAATCATTGTTTCTTTTTTAGGAAGCTCGAAAGAGAGGATTTGTTGCAAGAAGTCACCTGCTGCATAAGGGCTGATCAAGGACATAACATCAGGATCAATGTGATCGCTGTCAATTGCATCAGATAATTCCTTTTCCAAAAGGATGGAAAGTGTTTTAAGGGGTGACTCACTTTTCTGAACAAGGATTTGTTGCTCAAGCGTAAAGGGAATGGTTACTGTTCTTTTCATAAAGCTTGGCAGCCCATCGATTAGAATATTGCCAAGGATCATTACAAGACATAAAAAGCTAATGCCAAGAGAAAAAAAACCAAAAGATCGGAAAAGGTGATCTTTTCGATAACGGCGTTCTAGATTTTTTAAATAGCGCCCAGATTGGAAATAGTCAATTTGGTCATTGATGATCATGTGGCTATCCTAATCATATTTTTGTTGATACTTGCGCACTAAGTGCAAGGCTAAAATATTTAAGCCTAGAGTCAAAAGAAATAAGACAAGACCCAAAGCAAAGGCAGAGAGTGTTTTGGGAGAGTCAAATTCTTGATCGCCCACCATAATAGATGCGATTTGCACAGTTACTGTTGTGACTGAGTTTAATGGATTGATGCTCATTTTGGCAGCCATACTTGCGGCCATGACAACAATCATGGTTTCACCAATGGCACGGCTTAAAGCTAACAGAATGCCGCCCGCAATGCCAGGCAGGGCTGATGGAAGAACAACATGTTTGATTGTCTCAGATTTTGTTGCCCCAAGGCCTAAAGAGCCATCTCTTAATGATTGTGGGATGCTTTTTAAAGCATCATCAGTCATGGAGCTAATGAAGGGGATGATCATAATGCCCATAACAATCCCAGAGGCAAGAGCTGATTCAGAGCTTACAGAAAGGCCCAATGCATCACCAATATGTCTGAAAAAAGGCGCAACAATAAGAGCGGCAAAAAAGCCATAGACAATGGTTGGAATGCCGGCCAGCATTTCAAGAAAGGGTTTCACAATCCGGCGTTGACTGGTTGTTAGGTACTCGCTGATCATGATCCCAGACATAATGCCAATCGGCACAGCAATAATCATCGCAATGAGTGAAATGAGAAATGTACCCAGGAAGACCGGTAGAACACCATAGGAGGTCACAATGTCTTCTCCATTTGGGCCCGTTGCTGTTTGAGGGCTCCAGTGTGTTCCAAAGAGAAATTGTGTTAGAGGGATCTTTTCAAAGAAGTGAAGAGCTTGAAACAACAGCGTAAAGACAATGCCGATTGTGATAAAAATGGCGACAATCGAACAGATGAAGAAAAAGCCCTTGAGTTGCTTTTCTGTTTTTTCACGTGCTTTGAATTTTGGATTCAGCTTGCGGTAGGCGAGATAAGCTGTCGTTCCGAGGGTTCCAAAAAGCAGAACAATTGAGAAGATGTTGAATCTTTTAGTCCATGATTGATACAGAGGCAGAAAATCAGAAACTTCAGCAAAAGCAGGTTCCCGATTCATCATCAGAGATAGTTTTAGATCGGACAGATATTCAGTCAGCAGCGTGTGATCGTGGATGTTAAGCGCATGACCCATGCGGTAAATGATAAATTGATCCAAGAGAAAATCTTTGATTATGTACCAAAACAATGCGGTCATGACGCACATAATCATGACTTGAAATAACATATAACTGCCGTGATACCAAGGTCTAGACATTGGCCTTTGATCAGCAGAAAAATGGAAAGCTTTTTTTGTGCCTATAAAATAGGTACCGCTTAATAAAGTTAGAAAGAGAAAGGTGAAGAGAAAGGTCATTCAGGCCGTCTTTCTTTTTTTAGCTCTTGTTTGATTTTTACATCTTGGGCCTGCCGCTCTGTTTCTGTTAAAGGGATAAGTCCTTTTTGTGCCAGAAAGCCATTTTCGCCGAGCATGTCTTGACTTAGATAAAAATCAATGAAGGTGTAGAGCGCTTCTTTCTTGAGTGGGGCTGGAGGTTTTGTATAAATAAAAAGTGAGCGTGCTGCTGTGTAGCGATGATTCCGGACATTTTCAGGTGTTGCTTCAGTGCCTGAAATTTTAGAGGCCTGAATCAAATGTGTGTTGCGTGCATAATAGCTGTATCCAACAACACCAAGAGCATATTTATTTTTCTGAAGTTTTTGAATGATCAGATTGTCATTCTCACCAGCATCAACAAAGGCGCCATCTTCACGAATAAGACTGCATTGAAACTTGGCATCTTGTTCTGATATGTTGAGAATTTTGGTCAGATCAGGGCAGCCTTTTTGCATGATCGTTTCTGTAAAGCTCTCTCTTGTTCCTGAAGTGGGGGGAGGTCCTAAGATTTCAATATCATGTTTTGGAAAGGTCGATTGAATATCTTTCCAGCTTGTATTGGGATTCGGGATTAGTTTTCCTTGGTAAGGAATTTCTTTGGCGAGCGCTAGCCAAAGATCTTGTGGAGAGAGGTCAAATAATTTTTCTCCCTTCTTATTGGCAATAATAATGCCATCATAACCGATCACAATTTCGTGAATGTCTGCGATTCCATTTTGAGCGCAATAGTGACGCTCGCTCTCTTTAAGTTGTCGAGAAGCATTCACAATGTCAGGATAGCCATCGCCCGTTCTTGTACAAAATTGATGAATACCACCGCCGGTTCCATTGCTTTCGACAACGGGTGCGGGGTACTGATGTTGCTTTGTAAAAAGCTCAGCAACAATCGCACTAAACGGAAAAACGGTTGAAGAACCTGCGAGACGAAGCTGTTTTGAGCCAGAAAATGAAGAAGGCTCCGCAAACACGTCTGCTCCCTGGCAAACGAATATTAGAAAAAAAGTGAAGAAAATGTTAATTTTATCTTGCCGAAAGAACTTCATTCTGGTAAAAACTTAGTCGTTAATGTTTCATTAATAAGTATCTAGTGCTTGTTAATAAATGCGGAAGAACCGTCATTGCGAGCGAAGCGTGGCAATCTCTTTCGAATTTCTAGATTGCCACGTCGGCTCCCGACTATGTCGTGAACCTCCTCGCAATGACGAAAGTCATTTATTAACAAGCACTAGATACTTCCACAGGCACTATAACAGAATGAATGTGACAATTTGATGACAAAAATGAATTTTTTTAATGGATATCGCGTCTTGATTCTTGCTTGAGCGGTTTATTTTCCGCGTTGTGTTGTTTTTTTATGTTTAACGCTGCGAATGTTTTCCTTATACATTAAATAATTTGTGCATTTTATTCTTATGTCTTGTAAATATTCTTGTTTTAGTGTATAAATATGAACAATCAGGTTGTCTGATTGTTATTAATTTTTTCTTATTAACGAAGGTAAGGATTTATACGATGTCAACAAAAGAGAGTCTCTCTCAGAAAGATGCGCCAGCATTTAGTCCCATCCGGGCCTTTTTCTGGCCAATTTACGGTGCGGAGCTGAAAAAGTTTATCCCTATGGGGCTTTTGATGTTCTTCATTTTATTCAATTATACAGCTTTAAGAAGTATCAAAGACACATTGGTAATTGGGTCAGGCGGAACGAGTGTTCTTCCAGTGCTAAAGTTTGGTGTCGTATTGCCATTCGCTATTTTGTTTATGATTTTATATGCAAAAATGGCAAATGTATTCAGTAAGGAAAAGCTATTTTATGCAGTAACTGTTCCATTCTTGGCTTATTTTGCCTTATTTGCATTTGTTCTTTATCCGAATCATGAAGTTCTGCATTTATCAGCAGCTTGGACAGAGTCATTGCAAGCGGAATATCCTCGAGTTCAGTCTGTATTTCCAGTGATTGCGAATTGGAGTTTCTCCTTAATATATGTATTTGCTGAGCTTTGGGGCAGTGTTATGTTGTCACTCATGTTCTGGCAGTTTGCAAATGAGATCACAAAAACACAAGAAGCGAAACGTTTCTATGGTATGTTTGGATTGATTGCAAACTTTGCTATGATTGCTGTAGGGTTGTTTCCGTTGATTCAATCTATATTTGATCACTATTTCCTCACAGCGGCTGCAAAATTTGATTTCCAAATCACTTTCACATTCTCGGCTGTGATTGTGAGCTGTTTTATCCTTATGGGAATTTATCGTTGGATGAACAAAAATGTTCTGACAGATAAAAGATTTTATGATCCACATGATGTGCCTGCAAAAGTTGGCAAGAAAAAAGCAAAATTGTCTGTGAAAGAATCTCTTTCTTACGTTTTCAGATCAAAATATCTTGGTATGATTGCTCTTCTTGTGATTTGCTACGGTATTGTGATTGGCTGTGTTGAGGTTGTTTGGAAAACTCAAGCTAACCTATATTATCCAGAAAATGTTGATTATAAAGCCTTTATGGATAAATATCTTGCAATCACAGGTGTTGTGACCATTATCTGCATGCTTTCTTTTAAAGGAATTGTCGGAAAATTTGGATGGCTCCGTGGCGCAATCATGACACCGATCATGATGCTTGTAACATCAGTTCTGTTCTTCGCATTTATCTTTATGCAAGATGCATTTGATCCTTACTTTGTTGCGCTTGGAACATCATCACTTTTCATGGCAGTTATTGTTGGGGGTATTCAAAACGTGCTCAGCAAAGGGACAAAATACTCACTTTTCGATCCGACAAAAGAGATGGCTTATATTCCACTTGATCAAGAATTGAAAATGAAAGGAAAGGCAGCTGTTGACGTTGTCGGTGGCCGTCTTGGTAAAGGGGGAAGTGGCGCCATCAATTTCGCTTTAATGGCTATTGTAGCGGGTACTATTGCAGATGTCATTTCTTATATTGCGATTATTGTTGTTGCCCTCTTGGTTGTGTGGCTCTATGCCGTTGGCCATCTCAGCAAGCTTTATCACAAAGCTTTGAAGGATAGCGAAAAAGCAATCGCTCATGATGATAAAGTGAAAGTTGCAAACGATGCTCATAAGAAGATTGAAGCGCCAAAAGCTGCTTAATTTTTAAAGCATGTGTTTAAAAACCCCTTAGGTCTCTAAGGGGTTTTTTTACGTAAGGAAGACTTGAATTTCAATTTTAAAGGTTTAGAATAAGGAAGGTCGATATAAAATAAGAAAAGGGAGAGTTTTTAATGCGCATTCAATTATATAATCTTGAACAGTTAAATAATTTTGAGATTCGATTTGATGCAGTTGATAAAGGGCTCAATTCAAGATATTTAACGCCTGAATTTGCTTGGCTCGCTGATACAACATTAACAGGCATTTTAACAGCTGTGGGAGGCGATGCCTTACTCAGAGAGATTTACAATAAAGATCTTTCACCTGAAGGATGGTCTGAGTTGATTCATCCTTTAGATATTTTATCCATTTTGTCACTGACAATGGCCTATCAATTAAAGGCAGATCAAGTCAGAGAGCTATGTAATGAAATTGTCCATTTCGATATGGCCTCCAAAAATTGTGAAGCAATATTGGTGCGCTCAGCTGTAATGAAACAGGTGATTGAGGCATCAAAAGCCATACCTGCGAGGCCAATTTCAGGGAATACGCATGCTGTAGAAATACAAATTCAAAATGGCTTACGATCAGTCTTATCCAATAATGATCGTTTGGTGAAAGCACGTAAAATGACACAGCAACAAGCTCGATTGATTATGAGTGCTTATAACAATCCTCAGCATTGGCTTGACCCAGAAACTGTTGGTGGTGCCAAAAATTCATTGATTGAAAAATCTCCTGCTTTTGGTGGGCTGAGTTATGTTGAGCTCTATCAACAATATCTCGATATTAAAAATCCTAAGCCTTTACCTGTTGAAGAGCCAAGGGTTGATTTAAGACCAGCTGAGGCCTTGGATTCTTATAATCATTTGTTGATTCTGTATTTGAAAGCTTCGCCTCAAAATTTAAATGAAATCCGCAGTGCGTTGGGAAATCGTGCCGTGCAGATTCTTGGTTCTGACACGCGCCCGGCTCTTAATAGCTTTTTGTCGCCCGAGGCTTTGGCAAGAGGAAAGGCTGTGTCTGAAAGAAGACGAGGGCTTGACTCTGGTTTTCTCTTAGCTCAATGGTTAGGTAATTATGAAGTCAGCCGTGTTCTGTTAGGAAATATAACTGAGGCTCAGTATTTCCTGCGCATGAAAGAGGAGTTGGACAATGAGATTAAGGCGGCGCTAAGGCCAGTGAGTCCAAATCCTAACCCAGCTCCAGTTCCTTATCCAGTCCCGAATCCAGCCATGTTCATAGATGACTTTCTTGAGCAATTTGTTGATAATGATCTGCCAGCAGTGGATAACTATGATGATCCTGATTTTGATTGGACATCATATATTGCTGCACAGGAAGCTGTCTCAGTTGAAGAGCCTGAAATGTCTAGAGAGCCAAAGCCATTGATCACTCAAAGGCCTATAAATCCTAATCTCTTAACAGTTGATACTTATAAGGCTTTTGTTGATGAGATATGTCATGATCCAAAGTATCTAGCTAATTTAGCTCAGGGTGATCATCTTCAGTTAAAACTTTTCGAAGATACAATTGCTTCCTTAAGATCGATCTATGCCAATTCGATCGATGTGCCGCAAGTTGTCAAAGCTCTGTCTATAAGTCAGTTGCAGGACTTGTTCGAAATTGCATCGGACCCTTATTTATCTGTTGGTTTTGTTATGGAAGCTTATAATGAAACGGAGTTTGAGAACGTGCGTTTTCAAACACAAAAGAAAATGCCGAATCCACAAAGATTCCAGCGTAAGACAGAGGCCCTTTTTCAAAGATGGTCAGGGCAGAAGTTTTTGCCAGATACAATCAGAACTCAATTAAAGAAATCAGAAGACTTTCAGGAGCTGAGCGACCCTGAGATTGTTGAACTGTTTCAAAATACCTTTAAATGGCTTGACCCAGATACAATGCTGTGTTTGCCAGGGATCTTGCAAAATGAAAATCATAAAGATTATCCTGTTTTGTATTATCTGATTCCGATTGCCGCTGTGCAAAGTGCTTTTGAAGAAGATGTATGATCGGTTAATAAAGTGAACCTATCTCAGCTTTTAGCAAAGGATGACATGCCTTTTGGATCTGCTTTAATCGGTTCCTAATTTCGGCTGTCATTAAATCTGGGCATTCTTGCAAGGCGAGAACAGCAATCATGATTCTGCCAGGACGCTGATTATCTTTCAGCCAATCAATGATGGGCATTGTTTCAAAAAGGTGCGTAGCTTTTAAGCCGCTTCCAAGTCCGCGTTGATCTTTGATGAGGCCTTCAATGTCATTGTTATGTCCTTTTGTTAGAAGAAGTTTATCAAGCTGAAGAGCGTTGATAAATGTGGCACCAATGGTGCCTTTGCGGACAACTTGCCCATCCAGCACGATTTCATTGAGTTTTTCAGGGAAAATTTCATTTGCCGTGACAGCATAAGTTGTTGTGGCTGGTCCTAGGCTTATAAGAGCGGCAATCAGGCCTGTTTTAAAGTGATGATTCATTTTGATTCTCCTCGATATAGTAACTTTTGGATTTCTGCTTTTAAAAGAGAATGAGCGCTTTTTGATATGTTGATCAATTGAGATTTTAACAAGGACGAGAGTTCAGCAGGATAATGCTGAAGATAAAGGACGCCTGCCATGACTTTTCCTGGTTGATCTTTACTTTGAATCCATTCAGTGGGCGGAAACATCTCAAAGACTTTTAGTTCCTTCTGTGTTTCCATTGACTCAAAAAGATCAGCAATTGCTTTGTGGGCTTTTGCTGGATCGCCTTGTTCTGTAAGTTGAAGGTTTAGCTCGGCCACATTGTCAATTAAGGCTTTGATGGAGCCTTTGCGAACGGTGCGTCCGTTTTGATTTATTTGATCTTGCCCATCAGCTAAAAGCTGTTCTGGGGTAATCGCAAATGTTTGATTGCTTGTACTTATCATCAAAGATGATAAGAGCAGTGATGCTATTCGTAATCGTTTTTTCATTTTAATTTCCTCAATATAATAACTGACCGGTCGGTCAATATTTAATTTAAGGATAAAAAAAGAAAGTGTCAAGAAAAATATTGACCATATGGTCAACTTATGTGCATTATGAATGAGAGAAGGTGACCATAAAGGATGATGGTAATGGAAGAAACGCGTAAATACAGAACGATCTATACAATTTTGAAAGCAGCGGAAAGCGTTTTTGTTGAAAAGGGCTTTGGGGCTGCTTCAACGCTTGAGATTGCCAAAAGAGCAGAAGTCAATAAAAGTTTGATTTTTCATCATTTTAAAAGTAAAGAAGCCTTGTGGAAAGCGGTTAAAGAAATTCTGATACGCGAGCATATGGGCAAAAACATGGAAGATGTTGAGTTTCCAAATACATCATTCCAAGACTTTATCATTGCTTTTTGTGCCTTTCGTATTGAGCTTTATGAGAATAACCCGAGTTTTGTGAAGATGATGTCATGGGAAAAGCTTGCGGAATCATCAAGTGACATCCAAGGTATTGGTTTAAATGACACTTTTAATTTAATGGCGCTCATAAAAGATTTTCAGATGCGAGGTGAGGTGCGGGCGGATTATGATCCAGAGATGATTGTAACGTTTTTATTTACATCAACATCAATGCCTTTTATTGATAGGCCTGCTTTTTTTGACAAAGATGAGAAGCAAAAGCACCTCTATCTCAGAATGGTCATGGAGAGTTTATATCAAACTTTTTCTGCGGATCTATCTTGACTTGATCTTTTTTTGAGTCACAATAGAATCAGTCGTTTTTATTGTGGAGAATCATTATGTCATTTGTTCAAAAAACTGGTGTTAGTATGGTCAATCGCGAGTCTGCAGAACCTATTGATTATACAGTGCAAGCGCAAGTCATTCAGCAGCCACGGCTGCAACTCATGAATGCATTTTTCCCTCAGCGTCAGTGTCTAATCAGTACCCAAAGGTTGGCAGCAATTTATCATCATGATACAAGTGAAGGGAAGCAGGGGTTTGAGCACTTATTGTTTGCTCTTGTTGGTTCAGCGCATAAAAGAGTGAAAATTGAAATCCGGAACGACGTTTTCAGTGCAATTCATTATAGGGAACACTATCACAATCTCTCCTCACGTCAGAAGAAAAATATTGAGATGTTTGGGCGTTTGAGTCCAGATGAAGTTCAAGTGCTAAGCCAGGAAGTGCTTGATGAACTTTGTAGAGGAACAAATACGGATATAAGTAACATCAGGATTAATCTTTCTGCCGAATATTTTCGTGAGTCTCCCATTGATTTTGCCTTTCATCTTTTAGAATTCAAGCAAGCAGCCCATGTAGCACAAATAACAATAAATAAGGCCTTTCAAGATTATAAGTATTGTCGAAACTCAATTATCGTAGATGTTAAGCCGGAAACTACCTTGTTTATTCTCTCAGCGAGAAGCCTTGTTTTGCTCCCTCCTGAGATAGGAAGCCTTTCTCGCATTAAAACATTAAAGATCCCATCTAATAGGCTTCAATCTTTACCTCCTGAGCTTTTATTGCTTTCTCGGCTAGAAGTCCTATGTGCTACAAGGAACATGCTAACGTCACTGCCTGCTGAACTTGGTGACATGACTGGTCTGATTGAGCTTGACCTTTCTCTTAATCAGCTGACGAATCTACCAAAGGACCTAGGAAGACTCTCTCGATTAAAGTTTTTAGATGTTAGAAAAAATAGACTTGTCAATCTGCCTTCAGAGATTGGACTTCTGACTCAATTAGAACAATTGAATATTCAAAAAAATGCTCTTTCTTCACTGCCGCTTGAAATTGTAAAGCTTTCACAATTACGAAGTCTTCAGATTCACTTTAACCTATTCACTGATGTGCCAGAAGAGTTTGCAAAAATGCCTCAGTTCCAGTATCTACAAGTTTCTAATGTACAATTCCAAGCCTTATCCCCTGCATTTATACAGAGAAAAGCAGAGGGGAGCCTTACAATCATAAAGCGGTGGTGATTAAGAAGAATGCTCCTAGTACCTGTAATGATCTGACTTGTAAGGGCCTTGCTGTGAAATGCCAAGATAGTCAGCTTGTTTTTGAGACAGGCTTGTAAGATGAACGCCAATCTTTGCAAGATGCAGACGCGCAACTTTTTCATCCAATTGCTTTGGCAGAACATAGACTTTATTCTCATAATTCTGATGATTTGTCCAAAGTTCAATTTGCGCTAAGACCTGGTTTGTGAAGGATGTGCTCATCACAAAGCTTGGATGCCCCGTTGCACAGCCCAAATTCACAAGGCGGCCTTTTGCTAGAATGATGAGCCTTTTGCCATCGCTCATGATCACTTCATCAACCTGAGGTTTCACTTCTTCCCATTTGTAATTTTGAAGCGCATCGATCTGAATTTCTGAATCGAAGTGTCCAATATTGCAGAGGATAGAACGGTCCTTCATTTTGCGCATATGGTCAATGGTGATGACATCAATATTCCCTGTTGCTGTTACAAAAATATCACCCAAAGCACAGGCTTCATCCATGGTGAGAACTTGATAGCCTTCCATCGCTGCTTGCAAAGCACAGATAGGATCGATCTCAGTCACAATGACGCGTGCCCCTTGTGATCTGAGACTTGCTGCAGAGCCTTTACCAACATCGCCATAGCCGCAAACAACAGCAACTTTACCAGCAACCATTACGTCAGTTGCGCGTTTGATACCATCGACTAAACTTTCACGACAGCCGTAGAGATTGTCGAATTTTGATTTTGTGACAGAGTCATTGACATTGATGGCAGGTGTTTTGAGTTCTCCCTTTTTTGCCATATCATAAAGACGCATCACGCCTGTTGTTGTTTCTTCTGAAATGCCACGAATGTCTGTTAGTAGAGTAGGGTATTTTTCATGAATGATTTTGGTCAAATCACCGCCATCGTCAAGAATCATATTTGGTGTCCAGCCATTTGGTCCATGGATGGTTTGTTCAATACACCACCAAAATTCTTCCTCAGTGAGGCCCTTCCACGCAAAAACAGGAATGCCTTGCGCCGCAATAGCAGAAGCTGCATGATCTTGGGTTGAGAAAATATTGCAAGAAGACCATCTAATTTCAGCGCCTAAATCAATGAGTGTTTCGATCAATACAGCTGTTTGAATTGTCATGTGAAGACAGCCAGCAATGCGAGCGCCTTTGAGTGGAGATTTGCCTTTGTACTCAGCTCTGAGAGCCATGAGACCTGGCATTTCTGTTTCGGCAATTGCAATTTCTTTTTTACCCCAGCTTGCAAGAGAGAGGTCTTTGACTTTAAAATCTTCATCTGCTGCTTTGAGTAATGTTGCGTTTCCCATGTGGATCTCCTGAAATGATTGTTATAATTCTGTAGCTGGAGCATATCAAAAATGGGTTCACAAAGCCACTTTTATTTGTGATTTTTTTCAAGTTCACGATGCTTTGTATGGACTGCATATCCTTGTTCTTTTAACCATTTGCTCAAGGCTTCTGCCATATAAACAGACCTATGTTTTCCGCCCGTGCACCCAAAGGAGATGGCTAAATAATTTTTGCCCTCTTCGATATAACGAACCAAAAGAGGCTGTAAGAGGTTTTTTAAATTCTGATAGAAAGACGGAAAAATCGGATCTTCTTCAATATAGTCACCAACGGCCTCTACTTGGCCTGTTTGATGAGAGAGCGCGTCAACATAATGTGGATTTTTTAAAAAGCGCACATCAAAAAGAAGATCAGATTCTCGCGGGATCCCGAATTTGTAAGAGAAAGATTGAACCAATATCAAAAGAGGGCTTGATTCATGGTGGAATTTACCCTTTAAAACAAGGCGCAGGTCTTTGGTTGTCATCAGCGATGTGTCAATGAAAATGTCCGCAGATTCTTTTAAGGGATCCAGAAATTCTTTTTCCTTCAGAATAGATTCTTGCAGATCAGATCCTTTAAGAAAGGGATGTTTTCTGCGGTTTTCATTAAAGCGACGTAACAGAAAGGCAGGATTGCAATCCATATAGAGTAAGACATAATGATTGTCTGGATTGTTGATTCGTTGAGTGTCCAATATAGAAGTAAGGCCTGAGAGGCTAAAATCTTTGCTGCGTGAATCAATGCCGATGGCCAGAGGTGTTTCGTCTCCAGCATCATAGTCTAAAAAGGATTGAATAAGAGCAAGCGGTAAATTGTCGAGAACGTAAAATCCAATATCCTGAAGAATATTAAGCGCAGACGACATGCCCGCACCAGAGAGGCCGGTAACGAAAACAATAGAACGTTTTTGTTTTTTATTCGGATTTGACATGCATTAAGGATGGCACTTTTTTGGCCCCCAATAAAGTTATTCTTTTTTGTGGTAAAATTGCTCAGCACCAGAGTGGAGAGGAATAGACTCTTTGAGGGATTTTTTGGTCTCATCAATATGCAGGCGTTTTAATTTCTTTTGCCCATTCAGATCCCCTAATAGCGTCAGGATTTGACGAATTAAATCTGGATCAATGTCTTTATGGACAATCAGAACAGCATCGCTCGAAATGGTTTGAACAGCTTGTGTGTTTGTATAGGTACCTGCCTTGATGAGGCCCTTTTTAAAAAAGGTCAGTTTTTCGAGTGCTCTGTGAATTTGATGATCGTCTGCATTCAGTAATTTGATTGGGATTTGATCAGATAGATGTATTAAAATTGTTGAAGGCGTGTGTCCGATCAAGAAAATAGCATCAATTTCTTCGTGAATAAGCGCTTCAGCTGACTGACTCGGGGCCATGTATATGGGCGAGAAATCTTTTTTATTTAAACCGTAAGCCTTTAAAATAGTGAAGGCATCAATTGCGGTGCCTGATCCTTTTAGGCCAATTGCAATTTTTTTCCCTTTAAGATCTTCAATTTTCTCAAAACCACTTTTTGCTTTCACAATAATTTGAACGCTTTCTTGAGCCAAATGAATAACACTGCGAATGTTTTGATAGGTTTCAGGTGAGTTTTTGTAGGGTCCTTCATGATGAAAAGCCAGATAAGCCAGATTCTCTTGGACAAAAGCAGCTTGCAGGGAGCCTTTGTTGACAGAGCGAATATTTTCATCTGAGCCAGAGGTCGTTTGCGCAATGGCAATCAGACCAGGTATGCCGCAAGTATCATCTTTTGTGCAAGGGTCAGTGCCTGGTGGGTGGCTGATTCTTTTTGCAAGTTCAGTCCCCATCTCAAAATAGGTTCCTTGATTTGGACCTGTCCCGATTCTGAAGAATTGAAGATCTTCTGCGGTTGTCATGATGGGCGACATGACGAAAATGCTCAAAAACGCAAGAGTAATTCTTGAAAAGAATGGATGTTTCATCGGGTGCATATCACGCATGAGGGCTGCCTGCCATTTTGTATTTTTGTCACTCTATTATTTGTTGTGTCATGAGTCGCGATAAAATGCAAGAGCAAAAATCTTAAAAAAATAAGCAGAACAAAGAAAAAACGGAAAGAGCGATACCTACAAATTTGACGGTATTCTCTGAGAAGTCCTTCCTGAGCGTTATTTGAAAGCCTGACCCTGCAAAAGCGAAGAGGCATAAGAAAAAAGAGAAAGTGAGATATGTGAGCACAAACCCACCAAGGCCTGAGCTGCCGGGCACATGTTTGATAGCGTAGATTGCTCCAGCTAGGAAAGCAATAATAGCTTCAATCCAATCAGCCATGTCTATCGAAAGTAAAATGAGAATTCCCAATACTAAAAACATGATGAAGGGTAAATAGTAAGAATAAGGAATCCCAAAGCCAAAAGAGTTTAGTGATTTAATTGTCAGCACGCCAAGAAGACAGGCAAAGAGTGCAGTAAAGCGAATCGCACCAGAATGGATGCTGAGCCAGAATCCCAGAATAAAATAACCAAGCCAGAATAGGTGCTGAGATCCAATCGTTGCGGACAGGCTAGATGAGCTCAAGAAGGGCAAAAAAGATTGTGCCTGTGCTGATTCAAATGGAAGAGCAAGGAGCAGGAAGCTGAGCAAAAGAGCTTGTATTGTTTTTGTTTTCATTGTGATCTCATTTGTAATGTATGTTTGTTAGTAAATGGTTTTCAGCGTTTTAGTGACGGTGTAGAGGTTCAAAACTGCTGTGAGAGCTGAAGGCCCGTCACTCAGAGGGCCCGCCCTCGGGCCCGTGGAGTCTCCTGAGGAATAGAAAATAAGTGCAGCTTTTGTTGATGCTTTGCAGAGATTCCATCCTCCTACGCTAAAGCTTCGGCGGGACAGGCGCCACCCCTTAGAGGGTGGCTCTGAATGACTACTTTCTAAATCCGTCAACGAAACTATGAACATATAAAGCAATGACTTTACCTACAGAGAAGCAAGCTTTTGCAAAGCGGCAGCAACTTTTTCTTTGCTGCTGATATAGCCTATTTTCTTGGTGTTTTGCTCATCAACAACATGCTGTGGTGCTTTATCAACAAAACTTTTGTTGGAAAGCTTTTTCTCAATGAGAGAGATTTCATCATTCAGTCGCGTGATTTCCTTTTCAAGACGCTCTTTCTCTTTGCTCAGATCAATCAAATCGTTCACAGGAATAATCAGAGTTGCTTCGTCAATAACATCTTGAAGGCCAGTGATTGCTGTATCTGTTTCAGGAATAACAGAGAGACGATTCAAATAACCAGCTTTCATCAGGAAAGCCTCATAGTTTTTAGCGCGTTCTTGATTCAGGCCTGATGCGCCTTTGATATAAAGATCAATTCTGGTTGAATAGGGCAGGCTTACCTCTGCTCTGATATTTCGAATAGCACTAATCACTTTAATAACCCAAGCTAGGTCTGCTTCGCTCTGATTGTTCTCTAGAGTAGAAGAAAGTGTTGGCCAATCAGATAGACAGAGGAGCTTGCCATCATTTAAGTTAAGCTGTTCAGCAATTTCTTCTGTGACATAAGGCATAAAAGGATGAAGCAATAAGAGCATGTTTTTGAGAACAAAACCCATCACTGATCTGGTTTCTTCTTTCATAGCCTCAGAAATAGTGTCATCTTGGAAAATTGTCTTGATGAATTCAACGTACCAATCACAAAATTCGCCCCAGATGAATTGGTAAAGACCGTTTGCTGAAATGTTAAAATAATAATTTTCAAGCCCTTCAGTCACTTCATTTTGCAGGTGATAAAGGCGAGAGAGAATCCATTTGTTGAGCGGATGCTGCGCAGTTTCAGGCTTAAAGTTTGGATTCAGTTTTGCGCCGTTCATGTCACAAAATCGTGCAGCATTCCAAATTTTTGTTGAGAAGTTGCGGTAGCCTTCAATCCGATTGATCGCAAGCTTAATATCCCGGCCTTGTGCTGCCATTGAGGCGAGTGTAAAGCGCAAAGCATCTGTTCCGTACTGATCCGTAATTTCAAGAGGGTCAATCACATTTCCCTTTGATTTGGACATTTTCTGACCATGCTCATCGCGTACCAGTGCATGAATATAAACATGTTTGAAAGGAACATCCTTCATGAAGTGAAGCGTCATCATCATCATGCGTGCAACCCAGAAGAAGATGATGTCAAAGCCAGTCACCAATACATCGGTCGGGAAATAACGATCGAGCTCAGGTGTTTTTTCCGGCCAACCTAAGGTTGAAAATGGCCAAAGAGCTGATGAGAACCAGGTGTCCAAAACATCTTCATCACGTGTGAGTGTCACTGATTTTCCATAATGAGCTTTTGCTTGAGTCATGGCATCTGTTTCATCAAGGGCAACAAAGACATGCGCATCAGGTCCATACCAAGCTGGAATTTGATGTCCCCACCAAAGCTGGCGACTAATACACCAAGGCTGAATATTATTCATCCATTCAAAATAGGTCTTCTCCCATTGCTGCGGATAGAATTTTGTTTTCCCTGTTTTTACGGCCTCGATGGCTGGGATAGCCATTGTTTTGGCATCGCAATACCATTGGTCGGTCAGCCATGGTTCGATCACAACGCCAGAGCGATCGCCATAAGGTACTGTGTTTTTGTGCGGAACAATTTGCTCAACAAGACTTAAAGCTTGGAGTTCTTCAATGATTTTGGTCCGAGCAACAAAGCGATCGAGTCCTTGATAGGCCTTTGGTACATTTTCATTGAGATGTGCATTTTTATCAAAGATATTGATCATGTCGAGACCATGACGTTTTGCGACATCAAAGTCGTTAAAGTCGTGAGCTGGTGTGATTTTTACAGCACCTGATCCTGTTTCAGGATCAGCCCACTCATCAGCGATAATAGGAACCTCACGGCCGGTTATCGGCAGTTTTACCTTTTGTCCAATCAAGTCTTTATAGCGCTCATCATCAGGATGAACAGCCACAGCAACGTCGCCAAGCATTGTTTCAGGGCGTGTTGTCGCGATAACAATGTGGCGGCTTGAGTCCGTTGCGAGTGGATATTTGAAATGCCAGAGGAAACCATCATTTTCCTTTTGCTCAACTTCAAGATCAGAAATCGCTGTGTGTAATTTTGGATCCCAGTTCACAAGACGCTTGTCTTTATAGATGAGTCCTTCTTTATAGAGTTCAACAAACACCTTGGTTACAGCATCATTGAGTCCTGCATCCATGGTGAATCGCTCGCGTGACCAATCAGCAGATGCACCCAATTGATGAAGCTGCGTTACAATTGTATTGCCTGATTGCTCTTTCCATTCCCAGACGCGCTCAAGAAACTTTTCACGCCCGAGCTTGTGACGGTTGGTCCCTTCTTTATCTAAAAGGCGCTCTACAACCATTTGCGTTGCGATACCGGCATGATCAGTCCCTGGTTGCCAAAGAGTATCTTTGCCGCGCATTCTTTCAAAGCGAATGATAAAATCTTGAATGCTGTGATTAAAGGCATGTCCCATGTGCAGGCTGCCGGTCACATTGGGCGGTGGCATCATAAGAGAAAATGCACGTTTCGGAGAGTTGACATCTGCTCTGAAATTGACTTTATTGAACCATTTTTGTAAAAACTTTTTTTCAATCTCTTTTGGGTCAAAGGTTTTCTCAAGCATTTTCTCATCCATTAATTAATTAACTAAATGCGCACAGCGCCTATCACTTCAGATTGATACAACAGAATCAATTTTGCAAGAAAAATGTGAAAGGTAGTCACCGAGTGATCCTGAACTCACGTTATTTGTCACCCTGAACTTGTTTCAGGGTCTCATCATCATTCCAGAGAGATGCTGAAACAAGTTCAGCATGACGGGTTTTGAGAGCTATTTAACCCCGCAGTCTACTATCCCTACTTCTTCACAATGTTATTTTCCTTAAAACGTTCTCTCAGGTATTCTTTCGCCGTATAGTCTTCTGAAAGCCTTACATTGTTACGAGCTTGGAAGAACATAGGTGTTGAAAAGCGAGGCTTATTTTCAGCTTGAGTCGTTGGGTTAATGACGCGGTGTGTTGTTGATTTATAATAACCTTTGGTCATCATCTGGAGCATATCGCCTGCATTAATCACAATATTGCCAGGGTTTGTGTCAATGCTATGCCAGTTGCCCTCAATGTCCTTAGCCTGCAGGCCAGGGCGATTGGCAGCTGGAAGAACCGTGAGGAAGTCAATATCCTCGTGTTCAGCTGCGCGGATGGCGCCTTGCTCTTCATTACCTTGTAGGGCAGGGTAATGGATAATCCGCATAATGGATGTTTCAGAATCTTTGATCGCATCTTGTAATGAGCATTCAAAATCTTTTTTGATGTCAGCTGGTGTTTGCTCATCAAGCCATGTGCAGAGTTGCTTTGCAATCTCATAACCTTGGGCAAAAACATGCTTTGTTTGAGCGAGTAGATCCGCAGGCAGCGCATTTTTATCATTTAAGTTGTAATGGTAATATTCCATAAGGTTAGCGGCATTATAGCCTTTTGCTTTTTCGAGATTGTATGGATAATAGCCAAGAAATGTCTCTTGATCATTTTCAAAGTGAAAATTCATTTTTGCATCAGAGGCAAAGAACTGATCCCAGGCAGTGCGAAGGTCAACAAGCTCTTGCGGATTTAAAGGATGATTTTCAAGAACAGCAAAGCCTGTTTCTTTTAATGATTTTGCAAGACGGACTGCAGCATCGGCAGCCTTGTAATCGATTTTTAAAATATCCATTGGTTTCAATCTCCTTTACCCTGTTTGATTGGTATTATTTCTGTTTACACAGTCAAAATCAAGAGGAATATCACCTCAGGAAGAAATTGAAAATTCTTTGGATTCTTCATCCTAAATTGACCAGTTTATTTTATGCTGAACTTGTATTTCAAGCAACAAGGGAGAGTATAATGGCACAAGGTGAATTGGTTAAGTTTGGCTCTCGGCCATATATTGCTGCTATCAATTTATCGAATGTAACTTATGCCTTCTCTTATGTCACGGGAATGGCTTCCAGTGTGACGCAGAGAGTTGGGAAAATACTATCGTATTTCTGGCCAACAAGTTCAAGAGCGCTTATTGAGCGTCCTGTTGAAGCCTTAAAAACAGCAGCTGACGTTTCTGGCGTTGCCAATTGGACCAATGCTGTGATTCTCAGAAACTTCAAAGAAACAAGGAATATGTTGAATTTTTCAGGAGCTTCCTACATCAGCTTGCTTGAAGATCAAACTCAAAATCAGCTTGAGATCATCGAAAAGTATCAAAATCAAGGCTATCAAATTTCTCTTTTTGGAACACAAGATGAGCTTGGCGGTATCATTGCGAAAAAAGGACGTCAGATCGTGATTGCATTCCATGGTACAAAACAACTCAGTGATTGGCAGCGAAATTTAAATTTGTTACCCGTTTCCCCAGTTTGGGCCAGAGAAGGCTATATGCATTCAGGCTATTACAGTTGGACAATGGAAAATATCAGGATGATTACAGAAAACATCGGACAAGTCTGTTTTGCTCAGAATTGTCAGGTGAGTGATATTGATATTAAGCTAACAGGCCATAGTATGGGCGGGGCGATTGCTCAAATTACAGCTCTTTATCTCACGAGCTATCTGAAATTTAACTCACTGCATGTTGAAGTTTTTGGTGCCCCTGCTTGGGCTTCAGCGGGCATGTTACAGCTCTACCATAGCCGGGTAAAAAACAGTTTTACGTTTTTACATCATGATGATCCAGTTGGGTTTGTCACACGCTTTTTTGGATATTATCATGTTGGGAATGTTGAAAGGCTTGACAGAGAGGCTTCAGCTCAACGTCATCGGTGGCGGGGCTATCAATCAACACTTACCTCTTCATCTTTAAGACAGCGGACCCCACTCTTGCTGAAAGCCTCTGAAGAATAAAAGAAAAATTCTTAAAAGTCATTTTTTGAAAAATAATATATAAAAATTGTGTTAAAATCTTCTTATCGGGTATGTCCCATACTGAACGCGCAATAAGGAGAGAGAAATGGTAAAGCCAGTCACAGGAGGCGTTGAGGCGCCACAAACCAATGAAATGCCAGAGGCAAATGTTGTCGTAGAGATGGCAAAATCTCGCGTAGAGATGTTACAACAGCATGTTGAAAATTTGGATGAGATTGCACTTGAATTGAGAGAGGCCGGCGTTGTTGATGCCCCTGCGATGCCAGAAGGCGTTCACAAAGCTGTTGAAAAAGTGAAAAAGGGCGTTGATGCGCTTGATAGAGCTGCAAAGTTTGCTCAAATGAATAAAGGTGCAGAAGCAGCAACAGAAGCAAAAGGCGCAGCTAAAGAATTAAAAGAAGCAATTAGTGATATCAGTAAAGCTGAGGGAAAAGCAAAATTGGGTTTTGTGAAGAAATTGGCGCTCGCTTTGCTAAAGGTTGCAACGTCTCTTTCTAAGCTTTGTGAGTTTTTAGCGAATCTCACCTTAGAAGTCATAGGTGAAGAAGACAAAAGCACAGTGGCTCAGATCGCAAAATCAGTAAGAGCAATTAGTAAACCTATCAATGATTTTGTGAAAGCCTATGAAGAAAGAGCCAAAACAAAAGCTGCTGAAGCAGCAGCTGAGAAAGTAGTAGACGAAGTTGAACAAATTGCTGATGAAGTTGAAGTTATGGTCGATGAAGTTGTTGGTGAAGAAGCACTTGTTGAGTAAAGGCTAACGCACTCGTCATTGTTTATAAATCGTCATTCAGAGTCGCCTCCTTAAGAGGCGACGTGGAATCTCAGCAATACTAGAACATAAGACAATGCTTGTTGATGCATCCCAGAGACTCCACGGGCTCCGAAGGAGCCCTCTGAGTGACAGCAGTATTTATCGTATAGTCTATTAGGAGTTTTCATCTTAAAAATAAAATAAATTTTTATACACAAATTTATCTAAAATATGATACAATGATTTTATAAGTTCGCGTTTATCGTTGATATAAAGTTCAATAAAAAGGAGAGAATAATGGTAAAGAGCATTGATCAAACAGGACAAACACATCAAGTTGATTCTTCTGATGAAAAAGCAGAGTTTAAAGGATCAAAAGTTGCAAAAGATGAAACAGGACAGTCTCTTCATAAAGGCTCTTCAGTTCCACACAAAGACCAGCCTATTGAGGCAAGGGATGTAGAGGTTCAAGACAGAGCCGAACTCAGTACCGATAAAAAAATAGAGAAGCTCCTTGGTATGGTTGAAGGCTTAAAGAAAATGTCAGAACAGCCTGTTGATATGGCTAAAGCAGAAGGCGAGTTAAAAGAGCTTCAAGCAGATTTTACATTGGCCTATGATGTTGTGAATTTGATGGGTGATGGAGAGGAGATTAGCAAGGTGAAGGGATTTTTAGAAAATATACTAAGCATTATCAAGTCACTCCTTATTTTTGTCGGCATTATGAAAGAGGTTGATGCGAAAGGGAACCTGCCCCCTGAAAAGCAAGCAGAAGTTGATAAGCATTTAAAAGCCGCAGAAGAAGGAGTTCTGAAATTAGGAGATCCACCACCAGTCGCTGCAAAAGCAATGCCAATTCAACGAGGGACAGCTCTACCAGATTTAAATAATGGATCTGAATCATCAAGTGTTTTTGCGGATAAGTCTTTCGATGAGTTTGATTTTAAAACTCTCGAAGAGCATGTGATGGATCATGGCAAAGCCCCAGAAGCTGTAGCAGAAAAGCCAGTGCGCCCGAATGCGGCTGCCTTGCTTGCAGGTGCAGGAAAATTGAAGAAAGCAAATGTAGAGACGCAAAGTCAGCAAAAAGCAGCGCCAACTGGTTTTGCATCCAAGTTGGCTGAGCGTAGAAATGCTCTTGAAGTTGAGGATGGCGAAGAAGAAGAGTTTGAAGATGATTTTTATGTTCCTGAAGCACCGAAAGAAGCAGCACCTTCACCTGTTGTGCAGAAAAAAGCTGCGCCAGGGCAAGAAGTAGTTAAAAGACCAGTTGCGGCGCCAACAGATCTTCTTGCCGGTATCCAAAAAGGTCGTGTTCTGAAAAAGGTTGAAAAAGAAAATAAACCGCCTGTACAGGTTCAAAAATCACCACAGGAGGCTTTATCAGGCAGTGATCTTCTCGAGAAAGCTCGGTTGGCAGAAGCTCAAGTCGCGGATGATAATGACGATGAGTGGTAAGGACGTTTGGGCCGATGCACAATAGCTTCAATCGTCATCGCGAGCCGAACAACGTGAGGCGTGGCGATCTCCTCTTCCAATACCCATAAGATTGCCACGCCGTCATGTCATCGCCTTTGGCTCAGACATGAGAGCTCGCAATGACGTTTCTCCTTGCTTTATCATAGGCGTCCATATATGACGGTTTCTCAAATCCTACTTAAATTTTATTATACAGGGATTTCCTAGCTATCTCTCACTCA
>JAGPBS010000022.1 GCA_018063245.1 Alphaproteobacteria bacterium
CGCCTAACTTCTAAGCGGATTTCTTTGGTTGAATTTCTTAAATCTGGTTTCTTCATAAGCTCATAATATCAAGATTCCATAAAACATGCAACATTTTTTTCGACTACTTCATGTTGCCGGATTAATAAAAAGAGGAGTAAAAAATGAGAAAATTTATACAAACAGGACTTGCAGTTGCGTTAGGAACAATGCTTTATGCAGGTGCAGCACAGGCAGCAAGTTATAATCAAAATGTTACAATTCGAGACTTTCAAAAGACCTATTCTGACATGGAAGGTGGTATCAGTGGTCTCGTTACTGGTATGGTATCTAATCTATTAGGGGGTGATGGAGATCCAGTTTATATTCTTGCGGGCGGTGGTAGTAATGCTGTAGGTAGAGTTCAGAGTGCTGCTTCTTTCCAAGCTTGGTATGATGATGTCCCAGGTACAAATATACCGATCAATCAAGTTATTACCTTTACTGAAACAGTGCCAGGAAATGGATTATATCAATTCAGTAATTCATCGTTTTTCCCGATCGATGGACTGGGCTTTGGTAATGAAGGTAATCCTCACAATTATCACTTTACAATGGAAATGAGAACCTCTTTTACATATCAAGCAGGTCAGACTTTCAGCTTTACAGGGGATGATGATTTGTGGGTTTTCATTAATGGCAAACTTGTGATCGATCTAGGTGGTATCCATGGAGCTGAAAGTGCTTCAGTTAATCTTGATACACTAGGATTGACAGCTGGTCAGACACATTCGTTCGATCTGTTCTTTGCTGAACGTCATACAACTGAATCAAACTTTAAAGCAACAACAAGTATTGTTTTCAAGAATAATGTGCCAGAAGCATCAACTCTTGGTCTCTTCAGCCTCGGTTTAGTTGGGGCGATTGGTGCAAGCCTTGCGCGTCGTAAAAAATAAGAAAAAGAATGAGTGATCAATGAAAAGGAGGGGTTCGCCCCTCTTTTTTTGTGTATGTTTAAAATTTATGTTTTTAAGCACTGAAGGTTTTTGCAAATATTGAATTTCGTCACTCAGAGGGCCTAAAAGGCCCGTGGAGTCTCTGCGAACTCTCAATAAGAATTGCTTTAAGTTTTAATTTTATGAGATTCCACGTCGCCCGGATGGGGCGACTCTGAATGACGGTTATAGATTATTGCTCTGCCATCCCTAAAAGCCCTTCAAATAGTCTTCTTTCTTGATTTTTAAGATTGGATCATCCTTATTGTCGGCAATTGAGTAGATAGCTGCTTTTTCGCCTTTCACAGAGGCCCAGACTTTGTCTCCATAACTATAGTGCCACCATTCAAAGCCGTAGTTCACAAGGCCAGATTTTGCAGCTGCCTCTAGAAGCAATAGGCGATTTTGCCGCTGAAGCATCGTTGTATTTTGAGAAAAAGTATCTTGTTGATCATTTGGGCCAAAAATAACATCAAACTTGCCCATATCAAGAAGCTCAGACTCATTATCCTTTGTGCGAAAAAGAGTAATATCAATAGCAGCGCCTGTTGTATGGGTTGGAATATTGTCGATAAAGGGTGAAATATGTCTGCACGTTTCTTTATAAGCGATCTCTTTATCTGGAATGGTTTGAAGAACTTCTTGAAATTTCGCGTCGAAATATTCCTTTTGCTTCGCAAGAGTCCGGAAGCCTTCAAAATAAGCGATGCCAACATCATCGGGCAGGGTGTCGAGCATAGCAAGAAGTCTCTCATAAACGCCTTTGTGGATTTTCGAATAGCCTTCATAACTATTTGCATATTGAGGATGAAAGGTTGAAAGAGGTCTGAGCCTAGGATTGTCAATAGTCAGGAGATCAATCAGTTCATCACCTGATTCTGTGAGAGGAATATCTTTCACGGATTGATGAGCAATAGGGACATACAAAACATTTTCAGACACAAGAGGCGGGATTGTTGGTGTGGTCCATGCCTTTGGTGCTGTGATTGAGTCAGGGTCGGCATAACTGGTGGTTGAAATGAGAGCCATGGTCAGAAATCCTATTGTTTTTAATGAGCTGAAGTTCAAGGGAGCTTATCCTGGAATACTTATTTTGAAAGCAGTATATTGTTGCGCATTTTTTAAAGCAAGTTGTTTGTAGGAGTATTGAAGCTAGTATAATTGTCATCGCGAGGAGCGGCTTGCCGCGACGTGGCGATCTATGATTTCAAAGCTGTGAGATTGCCACGCCCTAACGGGCTCGCAATGACGGGATGAGGCATCTGGCTTTCGACTTATCTTAGAATATTGTACATTTTTATCTCTTGTGTCTTATGGCGCACATGAAAAAGCCATCCATCCCATTTTGTCCCTCAAAAGAGTGAGGCCAGGTGCGAATCATATTATCATGTGCCTTTAATTGATAATGCGCAATGAGGGGTTGGAATTGATCAGGGATAAAGGTTTCAAAATCAGGATTTTCCTTGAGGAAAGTTTCAATTTGACGCTCGCCTTCCTCAGGTAATAAAGAACAGGTGCAGTAAACAAGTGTGCCGCCTTTGGCAAGGAGGCGAGATGCTTTGCGGAGCATTCCCTTTTGCATGCTTAAAAGAGGGAGGATATCTTCTTCTTCCTTGATCCAGCCAAGCTCTGGGTGGCGGCGCATGGTTCCTGTCGCAGAACAAGGAGCATCAAGAAGAATGTTATCAAGGAATTCAGTTGGTTTAAAATCAAAGAAATCTTGTTCCACAATGGTAAGTGGCAGCTTTGTGCGATCTGCATTTTCTTTAACGCGCTCAAGACGGTCTGCAGACTTATCATAGGCAATCACATGTGCGCCTAAATGGGCGAGTTGCAAAGACTTTCCACCAGGGGCTGCACAGAGATCATGAACAGTTTTGCCCTTAATGTCTGAGAATAAATAAACAGGCAATGTTGCAGAGAGATCTTGAACCCACCAGACCCCGTCTGAAAAGCCCTCAAGATTTTCAATTTGGCCTTCAGGGTTTTGTATCCTGATGGTTGCAGGAGGGAAAAGGTCGCCTTTGAGCGTTTCAGCCCATTTTTCAGCATCTTGGGTTATGTAAAGATCAAGCGGAGGTGTTGATTGATAGATTTGGGCGAGCTTAATGAGGTCTTCATTGGAAAGCAATGGTTGGATTTTGCGTTGAATCCAATAAGGGACGGCAAGGACATCATCACTTAGAACTTTCTTTGCAAGGCTACCATTGTCTCGTGCTCTTTGAGATCTGCGTAAAACCGCATTCACAACGCTTTGAAAACCAGCAAGTTTCTTGGTTTTTGAGAGTTCAACGGCAGAATGGATCGCCGCATGATCATCTGTTTTCAAAAACAGGAGTTCTGTGAGGCCTAAGCATATCAGACAGGCGGCTTCCTTAAAGCTACGATCGCTCTTAGGCTTGAAAAAGAGCTTCATAATGGTTTGAGTCTGGCCAAAGTGCCGGAAAAAAGCAGCATAGAGCGAGCGGATAAATTTTCGTTCTTGAGGGTTAAAGTGCTTGTAAAGGTTTTCCTGTTGAATTGCCTCATCAAAGGTCAACTTATCAAGTCGTGATGCAATAATGAGTCTAAGTGCAGCTTGTCGCGGCGATGGGGACGCTTGTCTAGAAGAATTGGTCATGGGCCTAAAATGTAAATAATGTGAGTATCCAAAAGGGATCGAATCGAAATAATGGCAGGAGTGGACGGGATCGAACCATCAACCCCCGGTTTTGGAGACCGGTGCTCTACCAATTGAGCTACACTCCTGTATTACCAAACACCATTTTAAAATTCTACTGCTTCACTCGTCGCTTATGTAGGTAAACTACACTTCGCTCCTCGTTCATAGTATAATTTTATCTGGTCTTTGGTATATTACCAATCCCCATTTATCTGGCGATAGGTATATCTTTATAGGAAAGACTATATATAGTCCTGTGAATTTAATCAAGCCCCTTTCAAGCGATTCTATCATTTTTTTTGTGCTGATTTTTTTATTGTAATTTTGATCGGTAAACATTATCTTGGATATTGATGACAAAATTTGAATGTACATAGTGGCTTGATAGCAGGGCTATCAAGGATTTAATGAAAAGGCTATGTAAAAAATTGAGCGAAGCTAAGGAAAAGATGACTCTATTTGTACATAATAACAATAGAATAAATCAAATCTCCGCACTGATGACGGGGACTTTACCTTGCTTTGGAAATGGGTTCGTATCTGCTGTTTTGAGGTCATCTTATCAAGAACAGCATCAGCGTTTCAGATATTTAAAAAGCGGCGGTTGCCATAGTGTGCAATCAGCCCTAAAAGAGGTTAATAGTTATGAGTTACAAGGGACGAAATACAAACGATTCTTCACAGAATCGCAAAAGACGGATATTGATCGATGCAGCACATAGGGAAGAAACACGCGTCGTTGTTGTAGATCAAGGTAAAGTAGAAGAGCTTGATTTTGAAATTGAATCTTCTAAACAACTAAAAGGCAATATTTATCTTGCAAAAATTATTCGGATAGAGCCATCTCTGCAGGCGGCTTTTGTGGAATATGGCGGGAATCGTCACGGTTTCTTGCCTTTCCCAGAGATTCACCCTGATTATTTCAGAATCCCTGTTGCAGATCGTGAAAAATTAAAAGAAATGCAAATCGCTGAGGCAGAACGTCTTCTGGAAGAAGATGAAGAAGAAGGCAATGATGAAGACTTGCCTCCAAGTCCAGATCGTCCATTTGATGACTTTGCCGAAGTGCCAACAGAAGCAATGAATACACAAGAGATGAGTGCAGATGTATCAGCTGAATCACCGGTGATTGCTGAAGTTGTAGAAGAGACACCTGAGGCGGATGTCGTATCTGCACCCGTTCCAGCAGAGCCAGAAACGGCAGTTACAGAACAAGTTGCTGAAGTTCTGCCAACGATTGATTCAATTCCTGCACCCTTAGAGCATGTCTCATCCTCAGAGGATGAGATTAACCTTTATGAGAGTTTTGCTCTTAAGGTTGAAAAACCAACCAATCCATTTGTTGTATCTTCGGATATCATTGATCAACCGATGGTTGATTTTGCCAAAGGTGTTGATGAAGGCAATGCTTTCATGAGCAACTTGGATCACATCGATCATTCGGATGCATCTCCGTTTGAAGTGCCAGATGAAGGTTTAGATTCAAGTCAAGAGAGAGAGAATAACAGACGATCAAATCCGCGCCGTCGTCAGCGTCAAGGGTCAGAGTCTAAGAATTTTTCACTTCACCGCATGTATAAGATCCAAGAGGTTCTTCATAAAGGACAGGTTCTTTTGATTCAGGTGGTTAAAGATGAGCGTCAGAATAAAGGCGCTGCAGTCACAACCTATTTGTCATTACCAGGTAGATATTGTGTTTTGATGCCAAACAACCCAAGAGGCGGCGGGATTTCAAGAAAAATTTCGGATATCCAAGAGCGCCGTAAATTAAAAGAGACCATTAAAGATCTTGATGTGCCAAAAGGCATGGGTGTGATTATTCG
This sequence comes from Alphaproteobacteria bacterium, assembly GCA_018063245.1. Classification (NCBI taxonomy): domain Bacteria; kingdom Pseudomonadati; phylum Pseudomonadota; class Alphaproteobacteria; species Alphaproteobacteria bacterium. Next base: position 5,439 of record JAGPBS010000022.1, read on the forward strand.
GACAGCAGGGATCAACAAAAACACGGTCGAAATTAAAAGGGATCTTGAGTATCTTTTCAGGCTTTGGGATCAAATCCGTGAGGATACGCTTGTGTCAACAGCGCCATCTTTGGTTTATGAAGAAGCAAATCTTGTGAAAAGATCGATTAGAGACTTGTATAGTCGTGACATTGATGAAATTATTGTTGATGGTGATGAAGGCTTTAAGACAGCCAAGAATTTTATGCGTATGCTTTTGCCAAGCCATACGCGCAAAGTGATTCAGTATCAAAACCGTGACGTGCCTTTGTTTGTAAAGTACAATCTTGAAAAACAAATTGAGACAATTCATAACCAGATTGTTCGTTTGAAATCGGGCGGTTATTTGGTGATCGATATTACTGAAGCACTTGTTTCTATCGATATTAACTCAGGGCGCGCAACAAAAGAGCGCAATATTCGTGAAACAGCCTTTAAGACGAACCTGGAAGCTGCCCAAGAGATTCCCAAACAGCTACGCTTGCGCGATCTGGCTGGGTTGATTGTGATCGATTTTATTGATATGGATAATTCTCGGAACAATGGGATCATTGAGAAAACGTTGCGAGAAGGTCTAAAAGACGATAGAGCCAGAGTGCAAATTGGTCATATTTCACAATTTGGCCTTTTGGAATTATCACGCCAAAGATTACGCCCAAGTATCTTTGAAACCCATTTCTCGGCCTGTCCAAATTGTGCAGGATCAGGATATATCCGCTCAAAAGAGTCAGCAGCCCTTGCAGCTTTGCGTGAAATTCAAGAAATGGTCACGCATGATCAAACAATTCAGAGTTTGATTTTGTATGTTCCGGTTTCAGTGGCTCTTTACATGCTGAATAATAAAAGACAGCAGATTGATCAGATTGAAAGTAGTTGTGACATTCAGATCATCATTGAAACAGATGATCAATTGGTTGGTTCATATCATCAAATCAAAGTAACATCCCATAGGTCTGCTCAAGATCAACAAAAATCGGGTGAAAAAAGAAAAGGTCCAAGCCGTCAAAGACGTCAAGGCATCTCAAATGAAGACACGAGAGGTCAAGGATCAGACGAGGATCAAAATCTTCCTGCCGATCTAGATGATGTTGACCAAGAAGGACTAGAGGCGCTTGACCAACAAGAATCAAGAAAAGATGATGAGCAAGAAGATTCATCTGAGAATCAACCAAATGCAAGTGGGTCTCGGAACAATAGACGTAGGTCAAGACGAGGTAACCGTCGTTCAGGCAGAACAGGGCAAAATGAATCTAAGTCATTTGAAGGGGCTGAAGAGAATTTGATCGCCTCTGCATCCCCAGAATCTGAGCATTTTGGTGAGTCTGCATCTCATGTCGATGAATTTTCAAAAGAACCGCTTATGGAGACTGAATTTTCTGAGGCGCCAGTGGTAACTTCAGAAGAGGCAGCTGATTCTGCAAAGTCAGATTCTAAAGACGGCAGACGCCCAAGAAGATCACAATACCGCCGAAGAGGGCCACGTCCAACAAAGGAGCCAAAGGACTCGCAAGAATCACAAAATGTTTCTGAGATGAGTGCTCCAGCAGAAGGAGTCATCGCACCTGTTGTTGCAGAATCTGCAAATCAAGATAGTGCGGATGAAACTGTAAAAAAAAAGTCCAATCGATAAAAAAAGCCGTATCTAAAAGGAAGTCGGTTGTTGGGCCTGAAGCAGAAACACGTGAGCCTAAAAGAGGTTGGTGGGATAAGTTGATATCTTAGTCAGTTCTGTTGAGCTGATAAACAAAAGGAGATAGACGATGTCTGTTAATCGTATTGAGCGAAAAGGGATCAGAAGAGGTGCTTTTTTGAACGTCATGATTGTGGCGATGGTTTTTTGCTCAGCTATGATGATCTCACCAGGTGTCTCGTCCGCAAAAAGAGGTAAGATTCAGTTTGTTTCTGATGTAGAGACGGAAGAAACACTCAAGTATTTTGTGATGCCTATTTTAAGAGCGGCTCACCTTGACCCATCCCTCATTCAGTTCCAGTTGATCAGAGATAATTCACTTAATGCTTTTGTTATTGGCGGGATGGAGATTTATGTTCATTCAGGTTTGATTGAAAAGGCTGATAATGTCGGTCAATTGGTTGGTGTTTTTGCCCATGAGATTGGTCATATTGCTGGCGGTCATGTGATCAAGGGAACTGAAGCCATGAAAAACGCCAACAAAAAGACAATAATTGCAAGTTTAATTGGTTTGGGCGCGGGGCTTGCGACTCAAAATGCAGAAGTGGGCGCTGCTTCTGTTTTTGCGGGAATGGGCATGGCTCAGAAGTCATTTCTGTCCTTCTCTCGTGCGCAAGAATCGTCAGCTGATCAGGCCGCTTTAAAATATTTATCAGCCTCAGGATTCTCGGCGCAAGGCTTTGAGGACTTTTTCCAGAAGCTTGCGGATCAGGAATTGTTACCACCAGAACGGCAAGATCCATTTATAAGAACTCACCCGATGACAAAGGATCGTATTGAATCTGTTCGGATTTTTAATGAGAAATCGCCTTATGTTGCAAAGCCTTATCCAGCTGATTATGAGGAGAAATTTAAAAGACTCAGGGCCAAATTTTTGGGTTATTTTCATCCGCAACAAGCATTGCGTAAGTTCAAAAAAATGGAAACCATCGATGAAAAGTATGGCTATGCCTATGCTCTGTTTCAGCAAAAGAAAATGACAGAGGCCTTGTCGATTGCTGAAGAGCTTCTTAAAAAAGAACCAGACAATCCGTTTTTTCATGAATTTAAAGGCCAGCTTTTGTTTCAACATTCAAAAATCGCAGATGCTATTGTTTCGTATAAGCGTGCTGTTCAATTATTGCCAGATGCGCCAGGTTTGCGTTTAGATCTGGTTCATGCGATGCTTGAAACAGAATCGCAGCAAAATTGGCAAGAGGCCGAAACACATTTGAAGCGTGTGCTGCATCAATCTGAAGAGAATACCCATTTTTGGCAATTGCTGGCAACAGATATGGGAAAATTAGGCCGTAAAGGTGAGATGCATTTTGCAATGGCGAAGAAATATCATTTGCTTGAAGAGAATGATAAAGCAAAAGGCTATTTGAAGTTAGCAATTGCTGAGACGCCCAAAAATTCACCCTATTTCATCCAGTTACAAGATCTCAAGTACCATATTTTGGGCGAAGAGGATGACGTTTCTCAAAAGAAAACTAAAAAGAAGTAACGATCAAAAATTGATTTTATATAGAAAAGGGATCGACATTTTTGCGGTAATCGCTTAATATAGAGTCACTTATAAAAATAAAAAGTATAAAAATAATATATACAACAAGAAAAACGAGGAATTTTGGATGTCTGGTTTTGAGTGGAATAAAGTAATGGGAGCTGTTTTGCTCGCGGGTTTAATCGCTTCTTTAGCAGGCTTTTTTTCAAGAGTGATGGTTCACCCAGTTGAATTAAAAGAAAATGCGTATGTTGTTGAGGTTGCTGAAGATACAGGCGCTGCAGGTGCCGCAGGCGCACAAGATACCGGACCTGGAGACATTAAAGCACTGCTCGCAAAAGCTGATCTTGCCAAAGGTCAAAAATTATCATCTAAATGCGTAAGTTGCCACAATTTTGAAGAGGGTGGAGCTACCAAAGTTGGTCCTGATTTATACAATATTGTTGGTGCAAAACAAGCAAGCAAAGATTTTGCTTATTCAACTGCGCTTTCAGATAAAAAAGGTACTTGGACGTATGATGACTTGAATCATTGGTTGTATAATCCTAAAGCCTATGCCTCTGGAACCAAGATGGTTTATGTTGGCATGAAGAAGGATGATGAGCGCGCGGATTTGATTGCATGGCTGCGTACATTGAGTCCAAATCCGGTCCCTTTACCAAAGCAATAATGGAGATATGGGATTGAGCCCGTGAAGATAGAGAATCAAATATATTGGTTTAACAGCATACAAAATTGTTGCCGTAGGTTATTCCCTTTATTTCTCTCTTGCTTTGTTTTCCTATTGTTTATCTCACATCCCTTGAGGTTATTCGCTCATGAAACAGAATGGTCTCATGCTATTTCTCTCTATAAAGGTGATATTAAATATCCGGCTGATTTTTTACATTTTGATTATGTGAATCCAGATGCCCCTAAGGGCGGCGTTTTAAAGTTATCTTCACAAGGGACTTTTGATAGTTTAAATCCTTTTGTTTTAAAAGGAACGCCTGCAACAAATACCGGTTTTGTTTATGAAACGCTAGCTGTTGCCTCGCAAGATGAAGAATATACACATTATGGGCTTGTAGCTGAATTGATGCGCGTGGCTGACGATTATGAGTGGATTGAATATAAGCTCAATCCAAAAGCGCGTTTTCAAGATGGGAGTAAAATAACAGCTGATGATGTGATTTGGAGTTTCAATGTCTTGAAATCAGAAGGCTACCCTGTGTATCGTAACTACTATCAACGTGTGAAAACAGCAGTGAAAACAGCTGAAGACCAGGTCAAATTTATTTTTACAGATGTCAATGACTCTGAGTTGCCCATGATAACAGGACAGTTGCCAGTTTTATCCCAAAAATCATGGCAGGGTCGTAAGTTTGACAATGATCTCTTGGCTGTACCAAATGGATCAGGGCCTTATAAAATTGCTTATGTGGACCCGGGTGATAGGATTGTTTTTGAGAGAGATCCCAATTGGTGGGGCGCAGATTTGCCAGTGAATCGCGGAAAATATAATTTTGATCAGATCATGGTTGACTATTACAAAGATTCGGACGTTATGTTTCAAGGATTTATGGGGGGCGATTATGATTTTCATCTTGAAAATGTCGCTCGAAACTGGGCAACGGCCTATGATGGTGTTGCAGCTATTCAAGATGGACGCATGAAAAAACAAGCCTTTAAACATTCTGATCCTGTTGGGTTGCAAGCTTTTGTGTTTAATATGCGAAGGCCCGTTTTTTTGGATGTGCGCGTGCGTGAGGCGATTGCGCTGATGTTTGATTTTGAATGGACGAATAAGAGTATTTTTTATAATCAGTATGTGCGCTCTCATAGTTTTTTTAACAATACGGATTTGGCAGCGCCTCTTTTGCCAACAAATGCTGAAAAAACATTTTTTAAACCCTATCTTCCCTCATTGCCTAATGGGTTTTTGCAAGAGACCTTTGCTTATTCTGAAACAAAAGGAGATGGAAATATCAGGCCTGAAATAACAAAGGCTTTGGCTTTGTTAGAGGCGGCCGGCTGGGTTTTGGAAAATGGTAAACTTAAACATAGAGAAACCGGTTTATTATTGACTTTTGAAATTATGCAAGATTCCAGAACAATGGATCGGCTGATTCAGCCTTTTTTAAGAAATCTAGAGCGGATTGGGATCTTCGCAACTGTACGCTATATTGATGACGCTCAATATGAGAAGAGACTTGAGGACTTTGAATTTGACATGACGATGATCGTAATGCCTCAGAATTTGAATCCAGGAACAGAGCAGCTTGGTTATTGGACAAGTGCCGTTGCTGATCAAAAAGGAAGTGCGAATTATTCAGGGCTTAAAGACCCTTTTGTTGATATGCTAGTGGATAGAGTTTTAGCCGCCGAATCTCGGGAAGAATTGAAGTTGGCAGTTAAAGAACTTGATCGGGTTCTTTTATGGCATCATATTGTGATCCCTCTTTATTACATTGGTGACTATCGTTTGGCTTGGTGGGATCGTTTTGCTTATCCAGAGATACAACCCAAATATGGTCTTTCTTTTCCAGAGGCCTGGTGGATTGATCCTGTGAAAGATGAAAAGCTGCAAAAGGAACTTGACCGTGCCCCTTATGGGAATGTGAAGGTATAGGGGATCCAGATGATACAGTACATTTTAAAACGATTGGCTTTGATGGTTCCGACTCTTTTTGTGATCATGCTGATCAATTTTTTGCTGGTGCAATTTGTACCAGGAGGGCCGATTGAACAAATCATCTCTAAAGTCAAAGGAGGGAATGCTGTTTCAAATCAGTTAGATCGCTCTGGTGGTGAGCTGGGCAAAGGACAGAATCTTGATCTATTAAAACAAGGGGGTGCATCATCCAGCGATGCAAGCAAATATACAGGTTCTGCTGGTCTTGATCCTGAATTTATTAAGGAGCTTGAAAAACAATATGGATTTGATCGGCCTGTTTACGAGCGGTTTTTTATGATGATCAAAAACTACATTTTTTTTGATTTTGGGGAGAGTTACTTCAAGGGCGGTAAGGTGATTGATTTGATTCTAGAAAAAATGCCTGTATCCATCTCTCTAGGTCTCTGGACAACACTGTTGGTTTATCTCATTTCAATTCCTCTTGGTATTAAGAAAGCCATCAGGCACGGATCATTGTATGATATTTGGACAAGTGCTGTAATTATTGTTGGTTATGCGATTCCGAGTTTCTTATTCGCTATATTCTTGATTGTCCTTTTTGCAGGTGGTGATTATTGGAGTCTTTTTCCGTTGAAGGGGATTGTCTCTGGCAACTGGCATAGCCTATCTTGGTTTGGTAAAATAACAGATTATCTCTGGCACATGACCTTGCCTGTGTTTGCAATGGTGATCGGTGGTTTTGCAAGCTTAGCAATGCTGACTAAAAATTCATTTTTAGATGAAATTGGTAAGCAATATGTCATGACAGCACGTGCAAAAGGGTGTGTTGAGAATCAAGTGCTTTATGGGCATGTTTTCAGAAATGCCATGTTAATTGTGATCTCTGGTTTTCCTTCTGCTTTTATATCCATTTTTTTCACAGGCTCCGTGTTGATTGAGGTGATTTTTTCACTTGATGGCCTTGGTCTTTTAGGTTTTGAATCAGCTTTAACGCGTGATTACCCAATTATGTTTGGAACATTGTTTATCTTCACCTTGTTAGGTTTGGTTTTGAACCTGATTAGTGATTTGACATACATGTACGTTGATCCAAGAATTGACTTTGAGACAAGAGGGAATGCATGACAACATTTAACGCGCAGTCTCAGAAACGATCATTGATGGCTCCTTTAACCAGAAGGCGTCTTGCTCTCTTTAAAGCAAATCGACGGAGTCTCTATTCTTTCTGGATTTTTATGGTTTTGTTTGTCGTGAGCCTTTTTTCAGAAGTGATTGCGAATGACAAGCCCTTGTTGATTCACTATCAGGGTGAGTTTTATGTGCCGATTGTCAGCTTTTATACTGAAAAAACTTTTGGTGGTGATTTAGAGATTAGAGCTGAGTATCGTGATTCTTATGTGCAAGCCCTTATTGAACGAGAGGGATGGATGATTTGGCCGCCACTGAAATACTCGTATAACACGATAGACTATCTTGAAGAGCATCCATCGCCAGCACCTCCTTCTTTGAGGCATATATTTGGAACAGACGATCAAGCCAGAGATATTTTGGCCAGACTGATTTATGGTTTCAGGCTTTCTGTCTTATTCGGGCTTGCTTTGACGTTTTTCTCATCTGTAATTGGTGTTTTTTTGGGCGCTGTTCAAGGCTATTGGGGTGGGCGTCTCGATTTATACTTACAACGCTTTATTGAAATTTGGTCGAGTCTTCCGATTTTGTATATCTTGATTATCCTCTCGAGCATCATAACGCCGAATGCAATTTGGTTATTATTGATTTTGCTGATGTTTTCATGGTCAAATTTGGTTGGCGTTGTAAGGGCCGAATGTTTGCGTGTTCGTAATTTAGATTATGTGAGAGCTGCGCATGCGTTAGGTGTGGTTAAAATGACAATTTTGAGGCGCCATATATTACCGAATGCATTGGTTGCTACACTTACTTTTCTGCCATTTGTATTAAATGGTGCCATTACAACCCTGACAGCTCTTGATTTTTTAGGATTTGGACTGCCAGCAGGATCGCCCTCTTTAGGTGATTTATTGGCAACAGGAAAAGCAAATTTGCAAGCGCCTTGGATCGGCCTTACGGCTTTTATTGTCCTTGCTTTGATGCTCTCTCTTTTGATATTTATAGGTGAAGGCGTGAGAGATGCTTTTGATCCTCGGAAAACCTTACAGTCGGAGACAAAATAAGATGAGCGGTGCACCAAAGCAAAAGCAGAAAAACTTGATTGACGTTCGAGACTTAACAGTTACCTTTGAACAAGGGAATAACCCTGTGCATGCGGTCAAGGGAATATCCTTTCATATCCCTGCGGGTAAGACAACGGCTTTGGTTGGTGAGAGTGGATCAGGCAAATCTGTGACGGCTCTTTCTTTTTTGCAGTTATTACCGAAAGAGGCTGCAAAGGTGACTGGTGAGGTCTTGTTTAATGGCGATGATTTGATTGTGATGCCAGAGGCTGATCTACAGAAGATTAGAGGCGCCAAAATCAGTATGGTCTTTCAAGAACCAATGACATCACTAAATCCATTACATCGAGTTGAAAAGCAAATTGGTGAAGCGATTGATTTGCATCAGACATTGAATTCAAATGATCGTGAAAATCGTATTGATGAGTTAATGACATTGGTTGGTCTTGGAGAGATGCTTGAAAAACGCAAAGCCTTTCCGCATGAGTTATCAGGCGGGCAAAGACAGCGCGTTATGATTGCGATGGCCTTGGCGAATAATCCTGATTTGCTGATTGCAGATGAGCCAACAACAGCTTTAGATGTGACAATTCAGAAGCAAATTCTTGACTTGATGCAATCTTTACAAGAAAAATTCCAGATGGCAATTTTGCTGATCTCTCACAATATGGGCGTTGTTCAAAGGATGGCGGATCATATTTGTGTCATGAAAGAAGGCGAGATTGTTGAAGAAGGTTCTGCAAAGAATTTTTTTAAGCAGCCGAAACATGACTATACACAAAAATTATTATCATCAAAGCCTAGCGGAGTGAGAGAGCCTTTAAAAGAAGGCGCAAAGACAGTGATGAAGGCTGATCATATGAGTGTTAAGTTTCCCATCAAATCAGGGTGGCTGAAGCGGGTGACAAGTTACTTTACGGCCGTTGATAATGTCTCATTTGCTGTAAGACAAGGTGAAACAATTGGTATTGTTGGAGAGAGTGGCTCAGGCAAGACAAGTCTTGGTCTTGCGGCGTTGAAATTGGTTGATGGCCAAGGGTCTATTATTTTTGAAGGCAAACAAATTCAAAATTGGAAAGAAAAAGAAATGCGGCCTTTGCGTAAGGACATGCAAATTGTTTTTCAAGATCCCTATGGTTCTTTGTCTCCGCGGATGACAGTTGCAGAAATTATTGCAGAAGGCCTTACAGTTCATTTTCCTAAATTGAAGAGAGAAGAGCGCGAACTGCGGGTTTTAGAGGTCTTAGATCGTGTTCACTTAAATCTGGACGTTATGATGCGCTATCCACATGAGTTTTCAGGAGGGCAGCGCCAGAGAATAGCAATTGCAAGAGCCCTTGTTTTAAAGCCGCGTCTGCTGATATTAGATGAACCAACATCTGCGCTCGATCTGACAATTCAGGCTCAGATATTAGGTTTGCTCAAAGAATTACAAGAAACAATGGGGCTCTCTTATCTTTTTATCAGTCATGATCTTGCTGTTATTCGCTCCATAGCTCATCAAACTATTGTGATGAAAGAAGGAAAAGTTGTTGAAAAAGGACCAACAGATTATTTGTTTCAGAACCCAGCTCATCCTTATACACAAAAGTTGATATCTGCGATTTTATAAAACAGAACTGGTAAATTTGCAGAAAATTCAATATAGTGTCTTATATAACCAATGTGATAGATATATTTTTGGAATAAAATGACTCAGTCAATGATCAATTTGCAGAAGATGCGCCTCTTAGTTTTATTGCCTTTTGTATTAGGCATTATGGTTGCTTGTGATGATGCAGAGCAAGAAGGCACATCAACCCCTATTAGTGAAACAAATTTCTTCACGCATGATATGCCGTCTGATTTATCAGCGAAAGAAAGAGATACGGTTGCAGGTGAATATCTCATTTCACGAATTGCAAGGCATCAGGGCGATTGGGACAAGGCTGCCGATACATTACAAAATATTGTTGATAAAGATCAAGAGAATTTACCCATTTGGCACAAGCTTCTCTTTTTATCTTTGTTGAAAGACGACCCAGAGAATGCAAAAAAGGCGGCCGAATTTTTGTTTAAGAACGAAGCAGAGTATGATCTTGCCTATATTACGATTTTTGCAGATGCTTTAGGGCAAGAAGATTTCAAAAAAGCAGCTGAGGTTTTAACGGGTATTGAAGAGAAGAAAGATACGGATTCACACCATTATGCTTTGTTTAAAGCCTATCTATTGCCTGTATTGAAAGCTTGGTTGTCTGTTGCTGAAAATAATTTAAACGGAGCAATTACGAATATCGATCAACTCACATCTGACCCTGATTTTACGCCAGTTTATGCCTTGCAAAAGGCCTTTATTTTAGAATATGCAAAGCAGCCTGACAAAGCAGAGCGTTATTATGAACTTGCTTTTGCAAGTGCGCCAGTGACGCACATGGCTGAAGCTGCGGGTAATTTCTATGAAAGACAGGGCAAATTTGACAAAGCCAAAGCAGTTTACAACAAGTTTAATAAGTTGAAACCGCAGAGCTGGTTTTACCTTGAGGCGATGACACGCTTGTATGAACAACGTAAGCCGGCTCCTTTAATTAAAAAATATCGTGATGCAATTGCGGAAGCTATTTATGATATAGGCGGTGCCTTTTATGCGCAAGGCTATTATGATACGGCTTTGTACTATAACACGATTGCCTTATTGGTGAATGAAGATTTGGATGCGGCTCGTTATATGGTAGGATCAATCTTTGCGATAAAGGAATTTCCAGAACAGGCCTTATTGTACTTAGATAAAATCAAGCAAACGTCCTTCTATTATTATAAGGCTGAAGAAAAAAAGGCTGAGATTTTTATGGCTCAAGGTGAAGCTCCAAAAGCGATTTTCATCATTCAGAATTTGCTTAAAATTCAGCCTGAGAAACTAGATTTGCTGTTGAACTTGTCCCGTATTTATTACAAGGAAGGGAATATTGACCGTTCGATTGATATTTTGACTCAATGTTTGAACTTATCACCTCCGAATCAAAAATGGCTCTTTTATTTTGAGCGGGGGCAAGTCTATCAAGCTAAAAATGAAACCAAACTAGCTGAAGATGACTTTTTGAAAGCTCTTGAGCTGAATTCGGAAAATCCGACTTTACTCAATCACATTGGATATACTTGGCTTGAACGTGGTGTTAATTATGAGGATGCGCAAGAGCTCATCGAGCGAGCTTTAGAGTTTGAACCAGACAATGCTTATATTTTAGATAGTCTAGGTTGGGCATACTATTTGCAGAAAAAGTATGATGAGGCGATTGTGATATTGCAAGCAGCGCTTAGCAAGACGCCGAATGATGTATCGATCAACGATCATTTGGGGGATGCCTATTGGCAGACAGGCCGTAGGGCTGATGCCAAATTGCAATGGCAAAGATCGAGCGATTATTCAGTTGATGATAAAGAAAAGGCTTTTTTAGCAGATAAGCTGAAAAATGGTCTTCCAAATGAAAGTGCTGTTGCTGAGAAACCAACGCAGTAACCGATAACTTCAGCTTTTTTTCATAAAACAAGTGTATTCTACGATGAGGAATTTCATTGTGTGAAAAGAGGTTGTGATGCAAGGCAAAAGACAATGCGGTATTTTTTCATCTGAGGTAAAATCCTGTCAGGAAATGACAGCAGATGAAATTGGATTGTGGAAAAAAACAACAAGTGAGAAGTCAGAATATCATTCAGCCTTTTACACTTATTCCTTTTTTGCAGCCGTGTCGGTTGTGTATCAAGATGCTTATGTGAGCATTATTCGTAAAGCCGGTAAAATTGTTTGTTTTTTTCCTTTTCAATTGATGAAAGGGATGGGCCGGTTTTGTCTGGCGGGTGAACGTATTGGCGAAGAAATGTCAGATTATTTTGCGCCTATTTATACAACTGATGTGTTGATATCACCGGATCAATTTTTGAAGCTAACGGGGTTGCATTATTTTTATTTCACGCATTTGGAGCAGTACTTTATTGAACAAAAGGGAATGGATGCATCGCAAGGTGAGATAGGTTTAAGAGTTAATTTCAAAAAATCTGATCAGGACTATTTTGATTATTTGAGAGAAAAGCACAAGAGTCTCTATCCGGATACAAAACGAAGGGAGAAAAAGGCAATTCAAGACAAGGGCGAAATGACTTTTGTTTTTCAAAGTCGAGACGAGAATGATTACGCATTTCTGGTCGCAAAAAAGAATGCTCAATATGAACGAACAAAAAGGGTGGGTTATTTTAGAAAAGAAAGAACCGAATTGCTTGATTATTTATTCAAGCATGAGAATGATGAATTTCAAACAACTCTTTCTACAATCTCATTTGGCGGAAATCTCATGGCAGCTCATCTTGGGATGTTCTATCAAGGCGTCTTACATTATTGGTTTCCAGTTTATGATTTTGAGTGTCAGAAATATTCACCGGGCAGATTGCTTTTGTGCAAGATTATTGAAACCGCAGGTGAGAACGAAGTTGAGGTGATTGATCGCGGAAGTGGTGATACGCCTTATAAGCGTGATTTTTCGAATGAAGAACATTATTTTTATAAGGGCGCTTGGTCTCAGGCGAGCATTAAAGGGACTTTGTTTTCTTTGAAGCAATCTTTGGAGTGGAGACTGCAAACGAATGGGTGATGGCCGACTCTAGTTTGATTGTGGAGTGATTGGAATTACTTTGTGATTTTGTTGTTCGAAGTCTTTGTAAGTGAGGATCTTAATTAATTCAGAGTTACACATTTGGACAATCCGGTCACATTTTTCAAGCGTTGAGAGCCTATGGGCAATCATAATCACTGTTCTATTTTTGCTGACACTATAGATTGTTTCCATGAGTTTGGCTTCTGTTTCGTTGTCAAGTGCTGAGGTTGCTTCATCGAAAATAAGTACTTCAGGATTAATATAGAGTGCGCGTGCAATAGCAATCCTCTGTTTTTCACCACCAGAGAGGCGAACACCTCTTTCGCCAACGATTGTATTTACCCCTTCAGGCAATTGTGCCAATAGTTTTGAGAGTTGTGCGGCCTCAATAACTTTATGGAGCTGTTCAACATTATGATCCTTAGGCTCTACACCAAAGGCAATATTAGCTGCAATCGTGTCATCAATAAGATTAAGAGATTGAGGGACATAGCCAATTTTTTGATGCCATTGCAGAGAGTTGGCCGGATAGAGAGAATCGATGAGGATCTCTCCTTCAGTTGGTTTCAAGAGTCCAAGGATCATATCGACCAAGGTTGATTTTCCTGAGCCAGTTTCGCCAGCAATGCCAATACATTCTCCTTTCTTGATGGTGAGATTAATATTGGTGAGTGCACTTTTTCTGGTGTTGAGATACTGGAAGGAAAGGTTTTTAAGATCGATTGACTTTTCAAAATGAAAATTAGGGAGATTAAGATAACGTTCGTTTTCTTCAGAGAGATTATATTCGTGATGAATTCGATTGATAGAAGGAATCGCCCCCTTAAACATATTAATTTGTTGTATAATGCGATTCAGGCCAGGCATAATGCGAAAGCCAACATAGAGATATCCACCCAAAACACCAAGTAACTCGGTTGGATTTTGTGACTTTATTGCCATAAATCCGATGGCGATCATAAAGAGTCCTACGAAGAGCGTTTCAATGAAGAGACGGGGGGACCCTTTAACAGCAGTTCTTATGGCTTCAGCGTAAGTTGCTTCATTGTTGTGGAGTTGAAAGTTCTTGATGAAGTATTCCCGTTTTCCAAGCAGAGCAATTTCTTTGAAGGAGTGAAAAAATTGAAGTAGATGTTGATAACTTTTTACGTTGGCCTCTTGCATTTTGAGAGAATAATTATAAATGACAGGCATGAAGTATTGACTCAATAAGAAAGAGAGAATAATACCACACCCAAAAATAAAAAAGGCAAGTGTTGGTTGCATATAGATAAGAAATCCGATCAGATTGACAAAGACTATAATTTCAGAGAGAAGTCCGGCGATCCCCATAACGCCTGATGTGTATATATTGCGGGCATCATTGTTGATAATCGTTAAACCAGTTGAGCTATTGCGAGTCAAATAGAACCCATAATCTATTTTAGCATAGCGGTGTAATAGAGTATGTTTAAACTTTTCTTCCATTTTTTGGATTGCTAGATTCTGATGGAAGAGTTCAAATCCTGCAATAATGTTTTTAATAAAGAAAGAGAGTGCGCAGGCGATGACGATAAAGATGAGAATGTCCGTATTACTGAATTTATTTTCAAAGCCAATTTTTGCGGCATATTGTTGGCCGATGTCCATTTGGCTCATAAGCCGCGCAAAGAGAACGATGATAGATGCCGTGAGTAATTCAAAAAGTGAAGAGAAAAGGGCGAAGATAGAAATGACGATGCATTTTTTCTTATCTTCGCGGGAGAGTAGCTCACGTATTTTTTGTAGAGCAGGAAACATATCTGACGTTTTTGAGGGCTGGGACATCGTAAGCTCGGATCTGTTAAATGATTTAATCAATTATATCTCTCGAGTGTTGAAAAGTTTTTAATAAAGTAAGCAATGAAGAAGAAATATCATTTCACTTACCTTTGATCTGATCTGCTTTTAAGGTGGAATTATTGTTGTCAGATTGTGAGCTATTATTGTTTTGGTGATATTTGTTTTTTGTTTTCTGGATAGCGAGTTGTAAGATGATCGGAAAGAACCATAAAAGAATTTGTGGGTAGATGGTAATAATTTTTTGAACCCACTTCCATGCAATGTTCTTGTTGTGAAATATACAGTAAAGAAAACATAGTATTGATTCAGATGCATTTTTCTTTTTTTTGAGATTTGTATATTTTTGATACTGCGAATAGGATTGAATTAGTTCATCATATTTTTTTATTAATAAAAAGTATAGATAGCTTGTCTTTAGGTACATTGGTTCTTTCCAAGATGGTAAGTTGTAGTAAATATTTAAACCGTTACCTGCACGTACATTAATTTTTTCTGAATATAATACTTTAGGATTTTGGAGTAGTATTTTAAGAAAAAATAAATAATCTTCTGCTAAATGAATTTCTTCATCGAATCTCGTATTATAATATTTTTTCCAATTTATGATGAATGTTCCTCCTATATCATCGAATTTCTCCAAAAAAAATTCTTTAAGGACATCACCTTTCAATTGGATTAATTCAGTGTTATGAATAGGTTTTATTTTGGAGAAGGAAAGGTGTTGGAGATTTTTGTGATAAGCTGTATATTCTTTATCATATCGAATATGTCGGCAAAAATAGAAGTCAAAATTTTGGCTATGTTTAAAAATTGTTTTTAAGTGTTCGGGTTTCCATTCGTCATCGGGATCAAGAAGGGCAATATAATCTGTATCTGAACTAACATTCTCCAAAGCTAGGTTTCTAGCGGCGGCTACACCCTTATTCTTCTGCCTAATAATTCGAATTTGAATTCTTTTTTTATCATATTCAAGCTCATCACATTCAGGGTATGCGGGCGCAGGTGACCCATCGTCAATGATGATAATATCCATGACACATTTGTAATCTTGGTTAATTGCAGATTTTATTGCTTTTCGTAAGAGCCCAGCTTCTTTCTGATAAAATGGGATCACAACTGCTATTTTTAATTTATGTGGTGTCATTGTTTTGTCTCTCTAATACATGTTGATTTTATCTGAAGAACTGTAAAGAAAGAGTAATTTATTTTACATCAACCATAATAAAAGTTCGTGAGGAGTAAACTTTCCGGTGCAACTGTAAGCCAGATCCATTGTAAGATAATATCTCCCAATTATTCTGTCTTTGACATTAAGTGGCATTTTAGAACGATCGCTCGTGAAACAAAAAATTAATCCCTGATCAAAACATTCGTTTTGAACTGTCTCATTATATCTTCCATGAGGAAAGGATAGCGCTTTCTGAAATTGAAATTTTTTATTTAACTCTTTTACTTTTTCTAGGATTTCTAGTGACATTTGTAATTCATCACTTACGTTTTTTACTTTGGTTAATGGGTGGTGCGTGTGACCATGTAATCCAATTTCAAAAACATCTTGCCCTAGAATGGATAATTCCTCTGTAGTTAAAAAGGATCGGTCTGAGGATGGATAGTGTTCCTCAAGATAGTGCTTTATTTTTTCAGTAACAGATAAGTTCGCATTGAAAATTTTTTCAATGAACAAGTCTATGTTTGTATCGGAGAGGGGCAAGTAGTGATTTAAATCTTCCTGCAAAATTGCCTCAAGAAATATAAAATCATCTTTGGTGAGTTGATTTGTTTTGTAGAGACCATAGATTTTTTCTTGCCAGAAGGGTGCTGTTTGATTCAATATGCTTGTTGCGACAAATAAAACAGCAGATATGTCCATCTCTTTTAAAATCGGATAGGCGTAATCATAATTATCTTTCCAGCCATCGTCAAATGTGATGAGCAGGGGGCAATTTGGTAAAGGAATATTCTTTGCATAATAGTCTTCAAGTGTTTTGAGTGTGATAATGTTGTAATGTCTTTTCAAAAATGAGAGGCAGTTTTTAAAGGCTATGGTTTCAAAAGTGTAATTTGGATTCGCGCTTAGGTATCGAGGGTCTTTTTGGTCTAAAACCCGATGAAACATCACAACTGTTAGATTATCCTTATTTTTGACGTGATGGATAATTGATAAAATACCAGTTTTGTATAGAATTTTCTTGATAAGAGATTTGATTGTATTCATAACGAGATAACTTTTTGTTGAGTTGTCATAATGATTTTACACTTCATTTATGTTATTCTGTAAAGATAAAAAAAGATAAAACAAATTGTGCCATGATGACTCCAAAAATTTCTGTTATTATTCCTGTATTCAACAATGATGATACCATTGAACGAGCTCTTTTATCTGTAAAGTCTCAGACATGTCCAATTCATGAAGTTCTGATTTGTGATGATGGATCGGTCGATCGCACACTCGAAATCTGTCAGAGTTTTTCAAAAAAACTTCCTTTGAAAATAATACCTTCAGCTCAGCAAACGGGAGCCGCTGCTGCGAGAAATCGTGGTATTGTTAAAGCATCTGGGGATCTCATTGCTTTTCTGGACGCAGATGATGAATGGCGTCCCCAAAAGTTAAAATTACAGGTTCAAAAATTTCTCAATGATCCTGAGGTGACTTTCGTTTCCTCTTTTGCTGATTTTTATACCTATGATGGTCGTTATATTCACCAAATTCATCCAAACAGAAAACCAGTTGAA
This sequence comes from Alphaproteobacteria bacterium, assembly GCA_018063245.1. NCBI lineage: Bacteria > Pseudomonadati > Pseudomonadota > Alphaproteobacteria > Alphaproteobacteria bacterium. The sequence goes on from JAGPBS010000022.1 coordinate 22,618, forward strand.
GGTGGAGACACCTGGAAGACTTTTCTCCAATATAATTTTATTTGTACGCCTACTGTGATTGCAAAAAGAGAGAGTCTTTTGAAGGTGAGTGGGTTCAATGAGCAATTACCGGTTGCAGAAGATTTAGATTTATGGATCAAGTTAGCCTGTGATGGGAAGTTAGCTTTTGTTTTTGAGACATTGGTGAATGTCTATAATCGTCCAAACAGTTTGATTAAAAGCTTTGGCTCGGGTGAAATTGATTACACACTTCCGATGATTCTAAGACACATTGCAGCCAATAAAAATCGTCTATCATCTATAGAAATTAACCGTATTCTTGGGGCCAGATATAGCCAGTTTGGTCGAAATCAATATTATCAAGAGAGTGCTTTAAAAGGGCTATTATTGATGGTAAAGGCTGTTCAGTATGATCTTATCTATCTTAAAAATGTTTATTTCATATTACGCTTTTCTGCATTAGGCCAATGGTTGAAAAATAAATTAAGCACAGAGACTCATGAATATGATTCTTGTATCAATCTCGAAAAAGAGATGAGTGAAGTAGAGTTGCTTGTGACCGTTGATGTTGAAGAGGAATTCGATTGGTCGGCTCCATTCAGTTGTCATAAACCACAAACAGAATCGATGAAGCACTTTCATTTGGCTCATGATATTATGACTAAGCATGGTTTTAAGGCCATATATCTCCTTGATTACCCTATTCTTGAAGATCCGTTTGCAGTCTCTCTTTTTAAGAAATGGCTTAAAGCAGGGCAGTGTGAAATCGGCGTACAGCTCCATCCTTGGGTGACGCCTCCTTATGAAGAAGAGCTTAACAGGTATAATTCTTTTGCAGGAAATCTGCCTTTCAAACTTGAATATCAGAAATTACAAAATCTGCGAGATCGAATTTATCAGGAATTTGGAGTGAGCCCTAAATATTATAAGGCTGGTCGCTATGGTTTTGGTAAGAATACAGCAAAAATTTTAAAATCTTTGGGTTTTGAAGTTGATTTAAGTTTTGTGCCTCATACAAGTTTCAAATCAGAAGGAGGGCCTGATTATAGGGATGTTCCAGACTATGCTTTTTGGCTTGATGAACATAAAACGCTCAAAGAAATCCCTTTAACTAAAAATTTCACGGGTTTGCTTAGTTCGATCGGGAGATATCTGTATCCGGTCATTGACCATCCTGGGTTCAAAAAATTAAGATTGCCTGGTATTTTCGCACGCCTAGGCTTGCTCAACCGCGTGAATCTGTCGCCTGAAGGCAGCTCGCTTCAAGAATGTATTGACCTGGTCAAAACAAGATTACGCAAGGGTCAAAAGATTTTTGTCTATAGCTTTCATTCTTCCTCATTGATGTTGGGAGGAAATCCCTATGTGAAAAGCCAAGAAGATCTAAATGCATTTTTACAACATCTTGATGGGTTTTACGCCTTTTTCAGCTCACAATGTCAAAAGGAGTGCCTTATTAATCAGCCGACGGTGTGCTCGGCGGAACCCGAGGCTTGAAAGTGTCATCTTGAGGGGCATCAGGTTTTTTAATTTCTGGCTTATCAGGCTTTGTCTCTTGCATACAATTTGATTTGTCGGCTTGGTTAATGATTCTTGAGCAATCAACTTCTGCAGCGTCAGCCTTTTGTAAAAACAAAATTCCGATGAACATAAGGGTAATTGTTGTAAAGCTATAGAGCAGCGTCAGAAAAGTTCCAGAATCTGCTTTCGCGGTTTTCGTTTTGCTGTGAATCATAGAAATCTCCTTTTAAATGTGAACTTTCTAATTATATCATAATTTTATAAAAATAATTTCAAATTAAGTGTTTATCGTTAATCTATTAGAAAGCAATATTCTTTAGGCTATTTTAAGAATTTACATTGAGGGAGGTGCTAAGTGCCCACGGATAGACTGACGGCTAGTGTTAAAGAAAAGGTTGAGAGATTTGCAATCTTTGAAGCTGATATTAAAAATGAAGATACGGAAAGAGGAAAGCGTACATTTTACGTGTTAGGAACCCGCCTTGTAATCGAACGCGGTGAGCACGAACAAGTTTTTAAAAGAAAAGGAAAGATTGGGGAGCTGGCCTGGAAAACAAAGCAGAATTTAACCATGAGAGGTGCTGCAAAGGCTGAGAAACCAAAAAAAGAAGCCGAGGAAACAAAAAAAGTTAGAGTCACCATTGAAAAGGAGAGTGGAGGAACTCTGCGTAAGACAAAAACAAGAGAGCTTGAGACAATTTTGTCGGCCTCGTTGCCGGATAGAGAATCATCTGAGTATGCTCCTTCCGATGAAGAGGGGGTAACATTTAAGAAAAGAAAAGTAAGAAAGAAGGCAGATTCAACAGAGATCACATCAGATGATCCAACGCCCACATTCGGTCGAAGAAGGCAATCTGAAAGTGAGCGAGAATATGAGAAAAGAAAAGAGAGACAAGAGGCCCTCATAAAAGAAAGAGCAGCTGAAAGATTAGCCAAAAGTAAGAAAAGCACCTCGGTGTCTGATCCATCTCCCTTTTCAAAATCCTCCATATCTGAGATTGATGCGGGTGATACGGGTCTTGGTGATTGCTCAATTGAAGAGAGCCAAACTGCGCCATTTAAAAAGCATGTGGCTGTAGAATGGACTGATGATCAAAAGAAGATTCTTTATAGTTCTTTTGCCCGGAAAAGTCATGATTATGCTGTTTATATTTCTCCTGATGAAGCACTAAAGCGTGCCAAAGAACTGAACGTATATGATCCAAAGGATCCTAAAAGAATTTTTGTAAGTTGTCCTGTTTTCAAAGTTGTTGCAGCGCCAACTCAAATGATGGGTAAAGACGGTTTTGCAATTAAAGGGATAAAGAAAATCTACTTTCAAGACAGAGCAGGGCACGTTCAAGCCGGTATGCTTGAAATCATTTATCATGATAATTCAAACACAGAACCGAATGATTTTGTTTTTGATGCAACACAGATCCGTGATAATATTGTCCCGCCTGTCAAAATTAGTCAAGATTTAAAGGTTCCGATGATTATTGGTGCCGTGACAACTCTCTTGCAGATTTTACAAGTTGTGACCTCATATTATTTGACAACAGGGATATCAAAAGATTCATCTGCGTAAGTCCATTCTTCACCAAAAATAAACCTATCTGTATAAAGATAAAAATGGACCAATAGGAGGTTTTACAAATGAGCGTTGCCAGTTTAGATGTTTTACATAGGCTTGAATCTGATTCTTTCGGAGAAATTGAAGTCCCGATTGATCGCTATTGGGGCGCTCAGACACAAAGATCATTTGAAAATTTCAAAATTGGGACTGAAAAAATGCCGCGGCCAGTGATTGAAGCCTTTGGTATTCAAAAGAAAGCCTCAGCTCTTGCCAATATGAAATTAGGTGAGCTTGATAAAGAAAAGGGCGATGCGATTGTAAAGGCTGCTGAAGAAGTGATTTCAGGACGTTTAGATCAGCATTTTCCATTGGTGGTGTGGCAAACAGGGTCAGGGACTCAAAGCAATATGAATGCCAATGAGGTGATTTCAAACCGAGCCATTGAATTGCTTGGTGGTAAAATTGGCTCAAAAAAACCAGTTCACCCAAATGATGATGTCAATATGGGGCAATCAAGTAACGATTCTTTCCCAACCGTCATGCATATAGCAACAGTGATTGAGATCCACAAGAGACTCTTGCCTGCTTTGGATAATATGGAAGAGGCAATGGCTCAAAAGGTCAAAGAATTCAAAGATATCATTAAGATCGGCAGAACACATCTTCAAGACGCAACCCCGCTCTCATTGGGACAAGAATTTTCAGCCTATCTTCATCAAATTCGTCAGGGGATCGAGCGCATTAAAGGCGCAATCCCTCCACTCCTTGAGCTTGCTCAAGGCGGAACAGCTGTGGGAACAGGGCTCAATGCCAAAAAGGGCTTTGCTGAGAAGATGGCTCAATTTGTAGCTGATCTCACAGGATATCCATTTAAGACCGCAGAAAATAAATTTGAAGCTTTGGCAAGCCATGATGCGCTTGTTCAGTTATCGGGCTGTTTGAATACGCTTGCGGTCTCTATGATGAAGATTGCAAATGATATTCGTCTTTTAGGCTCAGGGCCAAGATGTGGTATTGGTGAAATTCTTTTGCCTGAAAATGAGCCAGGCTCATCCATTATGCCTGGGAAGGTGAATCCGACGCAATCAGAGGCCTTAACGATGGTTTGTGCTCAAATTATGGGAAATCATGTAACAGTCACTGTAGCGGGCTCAAATGGGCATTTTGAGTTAAATGTCTTTAAGCCTGTGATCATCTTGAATATTCTGCAATCAATCAGATTGTTAGGGGATGCTATTCAATCTTTTACAAAGAATTGTCTTGAGGGGATTGAGCCAAACCGCGATCGTATTGATTATTTGTTACAAAATAGTTTGATGCTTGTAACGGCGTTGAATCCTCACATTGGTTACGACAATGCAGCAAAAGTGGCTAAAAAGGCTCATCATGAAGGAACAAGCTTAAAAGAGGCCGCTCTTTCTCTTGGCCTTGTCTCAGAGGCTGATTTTGAAAAATGGGTCAAGGCTGAAAATATGATTGGACCTAAGGGCTAAATAGTTTTAGCATAGGTATGTAAGAGTACTTGTTTTGTACAAGTCATGGTTGAGGGTAGGAGTTAAATGCGTAAATGTCTCACCAATATTTAAAGAAACCAGCGTTGCTGAAGCGCTCAATTAATTTGAGCGGTCATGCAACAAGTATTTCAATTGAAAATGCTTTCTGGGATGCGCTGCATGATATTTCCAAAGAAAAGAAAATCTCGATGAATGCCTTGATCAATTTTATCGATCGACAAAGAGAGGGCAATCTCTCAAGTGCCATCCGGCTTTACATTCTCCATTTTATGCAAAAGCGTATCCATGAACTTGAAGAAGGCGAGAAATAAGGCCTTGCTCTTTCTGTTTTGATAGCGCACTATGAGTACAAGAAAATAAAAATATTGGAGGTGTAGATGGCTTTTGTTCAGAATCAATGGTCTATGGCTCATGTTGGGTCAAGGACAATCACCCCTCAGGTTCAAAGAGACAATAATGCACTTGGTAGAAGAGGGCGTCTTGATCAGATTTTTGCGGATTTGTCCCCCATTCCTTTGGTGAAAAGACAATGTCAGGCTACCACATTAGACTTGCTCAAGGACCTTGATTGTTTTATCGAAATCAATCATCAGATAAAGACAAAAATTGAGCAGATATTGGGTGTTTGTTTTTTGATAGATCAGCAATTAATCAAGGCGATTGAGCCCGATTTTCCTGCTGCAAGTCGTCTGATTGCTCAGGAACTACTAAAGGCTCATCAAAAGGCTCTCACCGAAGAGACGCCTTATGCTCAATATTGTAGAGGCGTCTTTGAGCTTAACAGTGATCCTTTAGGTTTTTTGTCTTTATCTATTGAAACGATTGAAAAAACGGCTGCTTCTCGGGTGGAGCTTCAGGTTGCGATTACATTTTTACAAGATTGCCTCGATAAACTTCAGGCAGAGATTGAGCACAAGAGATCAAGACACGATTTCTTCGAGGCTGAAATGAGAAATGATGACATAAGCCCAAAATCTTTGTCTATACTCCAAAGTGGAAGAAGTTCTTCTCAGCCTGATTTTTTCACTCATCTACTGGATGCAAAAGGAAGAATTCAGCCTCAGCTTCTTGCCCAAAATGCACAGATGATTCAGCGTTTGCTTGAAAAAAAATGAGACAAAATCTGTCCACAGTCTTTCTCTAGAATCCCTCCATAGGCATCTGGACGATGCAGGCATGCCTTGCTTTCAAAAAAGCGGACATGATGGTCTACAGCACCTGCTTTTAGATCGTAGGCGCCAAAATAGAGATTATCAAGATGAGCATGGCTAATGGCTGATGCACACATGGCGCAAGGCTCGAGCGTCACATAAAGATCATATCCATCAAGTCTAGAGCGATTAAGCTTAGCGCAGGCCTCACGTATCGCAACCATTTCAGCATGGGCTGTTGGGTCATTATTCGTGCGCGTGAGATTATGGGCTGTAGATACAACGATGCCTGTCTTTGAGTCAACGATGATAGCGCCAACGGGCACTTCGTCAACAGTTAATGCAGATTGCGCCTCGGACAAGGCGAGGCGCATCAATGAGTCTAAAGTCGCTTGAGTCATTAAGCTTTTCCTGAATAGGTTGAGAGCATGCTGATCTCATGTGCACCGAGAACGGCAAGAGCTCTTTCCCATTTTGTATCAAGTTCCATGTCAAAAAGCAACTCATTGGTTGGTTCAGCAATAAACCAGCCACCTTCAAGAATTTCTCGATCGAGCTCTCCAGCTGCCCAACCAGCATGACCAAGGGCCAAAAGTGTTTTATTCGGGCCATTACCATTGGCTAAGGCCTTTAGAATGTCGATTGTTGCTGTCATAGAATAGTTAGGATCAACATTGAGCGTTCCATCAAAAGAAATCTCGTTTGAATGCAATACAAAACCTCTGGCTGATTCAAGTGGTCCACCAAAGAAAATAGGTGGATCTGACTTAAGGCTTAAGGATGGAATGTTAAGCTGCTCTAAAAGGCCTGATAGATTCATTGATCCATGCAGGCGATTGATGACAAGGCCCATAGCGCCTTTTTGGTTATGAGCACATATATAGATGACTGATTTATGAAATCGATGATCTTCAATACCTGGTTTTGCAATTAATAATTTGCCTGTTAAAGATCCGTCTGTATGATTAATAAATAAATGTGTCTTATTCACTTCTTCTTTCTTACGATCAAAAAACATTTCTCCCCCCATTTTTCTATTTATAAACTCATTGTATCATAATTATATAAAAATTTATATAAAAATTTATGAAAATAATTTTATTTACGAAAAGGTTAGAAATATTGGGATGTGATGATGGATTTATTTCAACACCTTAGATGCTGGAATGAGTTCAGGATAATATAACGTCGTCACTCAGAGGGCTCCTAAGGAGCCCGTGGAGTCTCTACAGTCTTAGAACAAACATTGCGTTAAGTTGTATATTAATGAGATTCCACGTCGCCTTTCAACGAGGCGACTCTGAATGACGATTGTTTACATTCAAAAATCATATCGTTTAACTCGATCATTTTGCGAAAAAAGATCAAGCAATTAAGTATTATGTGTGAGGGGGATGATTTAATTAAATTGTCATCGCTCCATCTAAACATCGTTGTTAGATGGAGCGGGCGAAGGGGTTCGAACCCTCGACCCCAACCTTGGCAAGGTTGTGCTCTACCACTGAGCTACGCCCGCATTCTGTACCAACCACCATTTTAAAATTCTACTGCTTCACTCGTCGCTTATGTAGGTAAACTACACTGCGCTTCTCGTTCATAGTATAATTTTATCTGGCGCTTGGTAACGTATGTCATGAGAAGGATAATAATAGATTTCTGGAAGATTGCAAGAGGGAAAATGCACTTTTTTGGGTTAAAGGATCATTTTTCTGTGATGAGGTGAAAAAAATCCTGCACTGTATAAGTCCAGGATTTTTCTTTTTGTTTAGAATCAAGCTACTACCAGATTTTCTCATCTTTATTGATGTGATCATTCACTTGTTGACCAGTCAGAACAGCATTGCTGATCTGTTGATACAAATCATGCATCGCTTGTGGTGAGTGCGGCATCATAATCGTATTTGTTTTGCTGTGAGCGCCGATCTCTTTTAAGGTGTCGAAGTATTGCACCATCATAATAAGTGCGAGCACATCTTGAGTATTGGAGTCCTGTACTTCTTTTTGGAAGTGCGTGATTGAATCTCTGAGCCCTTCAATGATCGCTTGTCTTTGGCCTGAGATCCCTTTACCTTGCAAGATTTTGCTTTCAGCATCAGCTTCAGCTTGTTTAATCTTGAGGATCTTTTCAGCTTCACCACGCTCATTGGCTGCAACGCGGAGTCTTTGAGCTTCGTTGATCTCATTCATCGCAGCTTTTACTTTGGTGTCAGGACTAATATCAGTGACCAGTGATTTGATAATATCATAACCGAATTCATTCATAACACCTTTAAGCTCGCTACAAACGGTATCGGCAATCTCATCTTTTTTAGAAAAGACGTCATCAAGCTTGATTGAAGGAACGCGTGCACGCACAACGTCAAAAACAAAGGCCTGGATCTGCGCTTCAGCATTATCAAGCGTGTAGAAAGCCTCGTATACTTTATCTGGCAGAATGCGATATTGCACCGATGCAACGATCGTGACAAACACGTCATCGATTGTTTTTGTTTCAACTTCGACATCAAGCTGCATGAGCCTGAGGCTTACCATACCTGAGATGCTTTCAATAAAAGGAATTTTGAAATTAAGACCAGGATGTGCAATGCGAATGAATTTTCCAAACCTTTCAATCAAACCAGCAGATTGCTGATTGACCGTAAAAAAACTGATGAAGAGCAAAAAGAGTCCGATGACGATAAATATTGTTTCCCAAATTGGGAATGATATTTGCAATTGTTCCATGATATATTCCTTATAAAAATGATTAAATAGCTTTTAAAAGCGACTTCCTATTTTTAAAGGATTCATGGCATTTCGTCAATATTATTGTTCGTCTTCTTGCTCAAAGCTAGTGCCTGAACCCTTTTCAGATAGCAGGGATAAGAGAATACCATGAGGCTCTAACTCAGGGATCAGAGCTGCCTTTGCGGTTTTGTTTTGAAGAGCCTTTGAGATGACTTTGAGCTTGTATAATAAAGGTTCGTTCACTTTGTGACTGACAATCATTTGCTCAAGTTCAAAAAATGAGAGCTTTGATAGAAAATGATCTTGTGCATTATAAAGAGAATCAAGGTCAGCCAGCAGTAGCAAGCGATCTGCAATTAAAGCTGAGGCAAGGGAGCCCGCGAGCTCATCTGCATTCACAAGAACTGTTTCGCGATCGCTGGTATAGGCAATAGGTGCAATAACGGGGATAAAATCCTTTTCAAGAAGATGGTCCATCAGCTGTGTATTAACATGGTAGGTACGGCCGATATAGTCCATCTGAATTTGTTCAATGTTGCTATCGGATTGCACGCGTTTGACTTGCTTTGTTTTCTTTGCGAGAACAAAATTAGCATCGGTTCCACAAAGGCCAATCGCTTTACCGCGCGCTTTATGGATTGCTGAGACAAGATCAGTGTTAATGACGCTTCTCAAAATCATTTCAGCCAGCAGATTTGTTTGATTTTCTTTCCGCAGTGGCGGAGCTGGATCATCATGATTAAAGCGATAGTCCTCTAAAATTTCTTGAATCTTATCACCAGCGCCATGAACAATCACAGGATGCATCCCGATTGTTTTGAGGAGCACAACATCCTTTGCGAATTTCTTCACGAATGAAGGATTTGATAGAGCCTTGCCGCCGATTTTGATAACAATTCTTGCGCCTTGTAAGAGACGAATAAAGGGCAGAGCCTCAATCAAGATGTCGGGCTTTGTTTTTAACTGTTCCAAAGAACGATATGTCAATTTTTTATCCATAGGTCCATTATGACCCAAAAAATGAAAAGCGGGCTGATTTTTCGACTTTAGGCTCAAAAAAGTTTAAAGCGCGGGTCAACAGACTTTAATGATTTGGGAAGATCTGATCAAAGATACGGCATTGGAGAAGTTCAATACCTTCTTTTTTATGAGAGCTTGTTGTCAGGATATAAGGGAAAATGGATGGATGTTTTTTAAGATCTGTTTGAATTTTCTCGATCATTTCTGAGAGAAAATCTGGCTTTACCTTATCGCATTTGGTGAGCACAATCTGGCAAGAGACAGCTGTCTCATCCAAAAGCTCAATCATTTCAAGATCAGATGGCTTTAAACCATGACGCGCATCAATCAAAAGACAGGCCAAATGCAAATTTTGACGCCCACTCAAATAATCTTTCAGCACCCGTACCCAGTTGCTTGATTTGGATTTTGAAACCTTTGCATATCCATAGCCGGGTAGATCAACCAGAAACAGCGTGTCAGAAATGTTGAAAAAATTGAGTTGCTGCGTCCGGCCAGGCGTGTGCGATGTACGGGCAAGCATTTTCCGGTTCACAAGCGCATTAATGAGGCTTGATTTACCAACGTTCGATCTGCCGATAAAGGCGATCTCGGGATGTGTCATAGAGGGTAATTGGGCCAAATATTCCACACCCGCCACAAAATCGCTTTGGCCAGCAAAGAGAAGCCTTGATTTGGTGAAGGTCTCTTTTTTGTAGGTAAAGGGACCTTTATACTCTTGATCGGCTTCCATTAAATAGCCTTCATTTTTTTCATGATTGACCATTGCTGAACAATTGAGAGAAGATTGTTCCATGCCCAGTAAATCACAAGACCAGCTGGGAAGCTTGCAAGCAAGAAGGTGAACATGAATGGCATAACCATAAAGACTTTTTGCTGAACAGGATCAACAGGCGCTGGATTGAGCTTCTGTTGAAGATACATTGTAAAGCCCATGATCAGCGGCCAGATACCAATCATCAAGAAAGATGGTGGTGTCCAAGGAATCAGTCCAAAAAGATTGAACAGTGTTGTTGGGTCAGGCGCTGACAGATCATGAATCCATCCAAAGAAAGGCGCTTGACGCATCTCAATGGTTACAAAAAGAACCTTATAAAGAGCGAAGAAAATTGGGATCTGTACCAAAATTGGCAAGCAACCTGAGGCAGGATTTACTTTTTCCTTTTTATAGAGCTCCATCATTTCTTGATTCAGCTTCATGCGATCATCGCCACATTTTTCACGCAATTCAGTCATTTTTGGCTGAAGCTTCTTCATTTTTGACATGGATTGATATGATTTGTTCGCAAGTGGGTAGAGAGCTGCCTTCACAATCACGGTGAAGATCAGAATCGCAATTCCGAAATTGCCAACAAGACCTGCAATATATTTAAGCGCATAGAAGAATGGCTTGGTCAAAAAGTAGAACCAACCAAAGTCAATCGCCTTATCAAAATCAGGAATCGACAAATCTGTCTCATACTGATCAAGCAAGTCAATTTTTTTGGCACCAGCAAAGGCATGCATTGTATATTCGATTTGACTCCCATTTGTGGCCGCCATTGTTTTGCCCATAAAGTCAGTTTGATAATTGTTCTTGTTTGGGTTCTTCACAAAACGGGCTGTGATGTCGTCCTTTTGGTCTGGAATCAAAGCCACAAGCCAGTATTTATCGGTCATGCCAATCCAGCCGCCATTACTTTTGAATGATTCTGTCTGGTTTTCATCAAGATCTTTGTACTTTGATTCTTTGAGAGATCCATCAAGAACACCAATCGGACCTTCATGGAGAATATAAAAGCCCAAAGCTGGGGGGGGATTATGACGGGCAATTACAGAATAAGGCGTGAAATTCAGGTCTTTTCCAGACTTGTTGATAATGCGCTGTGTAATGGTGAACATATAGTTTTCATCAAGCGAAATCACTTTTTGGAAAGTAACGCCTTGGCCATTATCGTAAGTGAGGATAACAGGAGCGCTTGTATCAAGAGTGTCTTTATTCGCACTCCAAATTGTATCTGAAGTCGGAAGCTTGATGCTTGTGTCGTTGCTTAGCCAGTTTGACTCAATGAAGTAAGCTTCTTTAGAACCAGAAGGAGAGAGAAGTTCAACGTTTGGACTATCAGGATCTGTTGTTACTTTATAATTTTTGAGTGTCAGATCATCAATGCGTGCCCCTTTTGTTGATAAGGAGCCAGAGATTGAAGGCGTGTCGAAATCAACGCGCTTTGCTGCTTGCTTTTGATAAGCAATCACTTCAGCTCTTGTCATACCGTCAATGATATCTTTGCTGCCATTTGTTTGATTTTCCGGTAGGTTTGGGTTGATGGCCATAATGTCAGCCTCATCAACTTCCTTGGCTTTTTGCGTTGCAAGAATTTCTTGTTGTTTTTGTTGCCGTGGCGCTTCATAGAAATATTGAAAACCTATAAGAATCGCAAGGCTGAGTGCAAGGGCAATAAAGAGATTTTTCTGATCGTGTTGCATGGTTATCCTAAGAATGAATGTCTGAAAGGACTTCAAGATACATTTTTTTTGTAAAAAGAGCAATGAATTTCGTTCAGTAATATAAGGTCGTCTTGTGAAATAGAAATGTTTTGTATAATGAGCCCTCAACGTCACTCAGAGCCCCCTTCTTTGCCAACAAGCACGAAGTGCGCAGGAGGCAGGGGGCGTGGAGTCTCATAGATTTAACAACTTAATTCAGTTTTATTTAGAAATTGCTAAGACTCCACGGGTCATTCGTCTTCGCCAGAAGGCTACGACAAAAGACCCTCTGAGTGACGGTGAGAAGTAAGTACGCAAAAATACAGTTCAAAACAACTATGAAATTGCTTAGTTCAGGAATAGAGCTTTGAAGCTAATTTTTTAACAAAGGTTAAAAATCTCTTGACGTGTGATTTTTTATTGTGTAGGAAAATAGAACATTCCAAGAAGATGCAAAGAAATGATTGATAGAGCTGCCATATAATATAAGTAATCAAATCAATTCATTTAAATCAACCGAAAGTTCTAGAAGCGCAATCCTGGCAGATATACCTCTAGAACCTTCCCTAGTTAAGAGGTCTACAGTGCATTTCGAATCAATTAAAAAATCAATAACAAGCTTTCACTCAAAAGGCATTAATTTGTCTTCCTCCTGTT
>JAGPBS010000023.1 GCA_018063245.1 Alphaproteobacteria bacterium
TTCTTTCCCTTTGGGGTGGAAAAAAGCAAAGGTTCCATCACCGCGCATTTTTTTCAGAAGGCCATCAAGCCAATAATTATTTGGGCGACGGTATATGAGTTTGAGAATCAGATTAAAGTGATAGGCCGCAATGGCATTGAATTCCCAATTGCCAAAATGGCCTGAAACCATAATCGATAGAATTTTTTTTGTCACAATATCGTTAAAGAGTTGAGGGTTTTCAACCTTCACATATTTGTTGAAGAATTTCTTATTTTTGAATTTGTAAAGGTGAGGGTATTCGGCTAAAACGCGTCCGAAATTACTCCAGATATCGATGATGATTTGCTCGCGTTCAGGGCCTGTTAGGGAGGGAATAGCCCGCATTAAATTACGCTCAACGCGATCATTCACAGGGCTTAAAGGACCAAAGATTGTGCCAATAGCGCCTCCGAGATTAGAGGCCGCTCTATAAGGTAAAATCCAAAAAAGTGTGAAGAAGAAATAGGCAACAAGGCATTCAGCCCCCCAGCGCAGATATTTTAAATAAAGAGCACACTTTTCAATGAATACCTTATCTGAGGGAAGTTTTGTCATTATTGGCCTTTGTTGTTATTGTTCATATTTGGCGATCTCTACCTTAGCTCTGAGATCAATGTCATTTAAAAGCTCAACCAAATTGGGCTCAAGTGTTTTTGCACGATGCTGGCCAACAAGTGTTTCAATTTTTTCGAGACGCGAGAGAGAAATTTCACCGATGAGTAATTCTTGCCTGACGCTTTCGAGCAAATCGAGGATTTGATTGCCGCGAGAGAGGTCTTGTTTTGGATCTTCGTAAGTAATGCCTTGCAATGCTTCTAAATTTTGTAAAGCAGAGAGGCTAGAGACTGAGGAAACAGAGGAGGGCGATTGTAAATCATCTGTGCTATCAATATCAATAAGCTCAAATCCACCAGATGTGGATTTTGACTTTTTGGCTTTTGACAGCGAAGACAGGCTATAATTTTTTGTTCTTGTTATTTTAGATTCAAAATCCATCCATCGTCCCTACATAGTCGAAGTTAGGCTTGTCTTAGAATACCCGGAAATATTTGCCTAAATCAAGAGGTAAAAATTACCCCATGGGTGAATCAAACTTGGTCATTTCCTGAGGTTAATATTTTAACAAATTGATTTTAGAGATTTTTTTGACTCAAAAATTCGTGGCACAAAAAACGCAATAGGTAGTGGAGACTCTATAGACCTAAAGCGAAAGAAAGACAAAAAATGACGCCTCACTTTTTAACAGGAAAATCATTTGGATTAAGGCTTGTATCCATAGCTGTTATGGTCCTGATTCTTCTTGTTCCAGCGCAAACAAATGCCACATCTCGTATTAAAGATATTGTGAATGTTGAAAGCATCAGGGACAATATGCTCATTGGTTATGGCTTGGTTGTTGGTTTAAAAGGAACAGGGGATACCTTGGGTAACTCTCCTTATACTGATGAAAGCCTTATTGCAATGCTTGAAAGACTGGGTGTAAATACGCGCGGTGGTGGCGGTATCAATACAAAGAATGTGTCTGCTGTGATTGTCACGGCAACATTGCCCCCATTTTCAAGTCAGGGGAATAAGATTGATGTCACTGTTTCAACCCTGGGTGATGCAACAAGTCTTTTGGGCGGAACGCTTTTGGCAACACCATTATTGGCTGCGAACGGGGATGTCTATGCTGTTGCGCAAGGATCTGTAGCCATTTCTGGATTTGAAGCAAAAGGCAGTGCTCAAACGGTAACGCGCGGTGTGCCTACAGCTGGACGTATTGCTTCAGGAGCGATTGTTGAGAAAGAAATTAATTTTGATTTTAATAGTCTTGAGCGCTTAAAACTCTCATTAAAGAACCCTGATTTTACGACAGCGAAAAGAATTGCGACATCAATTAATAACAGAATGATGGAAAAAATTGCTGATGTGCTAGATCCGGCGACCGTGACGTTACGTCTGCCTCGTAATCGTGATATGAACACGGTTCAGTTGCTGACAGATATTGAGCAGTTACATGTGATGCCAGATTATATCGCAAAGGTTGTTGTTGATGAGCGTTCAGGGATTATTGTGATGGGTGAGAATGTTCGGATTAGCACCGTTGCAATTGCTCAGGGTAATTTGACAATTCGCGTGACTGAAACACAGCAAGTTTCACAACCAAATGCCTTTTCAACAACGGGAACAACTGAGGTTGTTGATCGAACAAATGTAGAGGTTGATACCAATGCCGATAAAAAATTGGCTGTGATGAACGGCGGTATTACTTTACAGGAGTTGGTTCAAGGACTCAATGCACTTGGCGTTGGGCCCCGCGATATGATTACGATTCTTCAATCCATTAAGGCAGCTGGTGCCTTACAAGCTGACATAGAGGTGATTTAAATGAGCATACCTGCATCTTCCCTATCCATGTTACCTGCTTCTGATCTTTTGCATGATCCTAAGCAAAAACTGAAACAGCTTCAAGGAGCACAATTTTTTGTTCCTGAAGATACAGAAGGGACAAACCCGTCTCAGAAAAATGAAAGGGTTAAGCAGAAGTTGGTTGAGTTTTCTGGAGCGCTTTGGGGCATTTTGCTGAATGAAATGTTTGCAACCGTGAAGGTTGATCCTGTGATGGGCGGTGGCTATGCGGAAGAAACTTTCCGGAATTTTCAGATGGGTTTTATTGGTGAGGCGATTGCAAAATCAGGATCTGACTCTTTAACAAAGATGATTTCAACGAACTTTATGACCAATCAAGTCAATTCAAAACCACTTTTAGATATGAGGAGCTAAGGATGCTGATGACAAATTCTCACGAATCACTTTTGAAAATTAAAATTAATCAATCCATTCTTGCCATGGAAAGTCTGATGTCAACCCTTGATCAAGAAGTCGAGTTGATTGAAAAAAGGAATCATAAGGCTTTCTCTCAGATTTTTTCTAAAAAAGAAAATGACATCAGAAATTATGAGCAGGCAATGTATATTCTGCTTGCTGAAAAAGAAGGTTTAAAATCTTTGCCTGAAGAGGTCAAAGATGCATTACAACAGATGCAAAAAAAGCTGAATCAAAGTATCAGAAGAAATGCTCTGAAAGTCAGAGCTCATCTGCATGCTCATGAAAAGCTGGTTAATTTGATTAAAGAAGAAGTTGTAAGGGCTCAAGCGGCAATGGAGCCATACGATTATCTCAATAAATCAGCGCAATTAAAAAAGGTCCCAAAGAGAAGTGCAGCTTTTGCATATTCTATTAATTCTTAAGAAGAGAGCAGGCGAAAAATGGGTTTAGAAATGGCAAAGGGTATCGGTGCTGGTATCCTTAAAAATGAATCACAAAGATTAGCTGTTATTGGTGCCAATTTACAGGGCGCAAGCGTAAAAGGTTATACGCAAAAAGATGCAATCATGCAGCCAATCATCATTGATGGGATGAGTGCTGGAGCGATTGTTGGGGATATTCGGAGAACGGTTGAAGAATATGTTGTCAGAGAAGTGAATGTTCAAACAAGTGTTCTTGCCAATGCCCAGACAAAACAAAGTTTTTTAAATGATATTCAAAATTTTTTCGGCACGCCTCAATCTCAATCATCTTTGAGTGCCAGATTAACCCAAATTGAAAACACCTTATCAACATTAAGTTTGAATCCAAAAAGTACAACAGAGCAGACCCAGATCGTTGCTAATGTAAGGGATATGGTTACATCTCTAAATGTTTTAGCCTCGAAAATTCAATCGATGCGTCAGATTATTGAGCAACATATTTTGACAGATGTGAATATTGTCAGCACAGAATTGAAATCTTTATTCGACACAAATGGGGCAATTAAATCAGCCTATATTGCAGGAACGCCAAGAGGTGATTTACTCGATCGGCGCGATCAGCATTTAAAAGCAATTGCTGAGAAAGTTGATATCAAATGGTACACGCGTGAAGCTGGCGATGCTGTTGTGATGCTGAATGAAAATTCTGAAAATATGTTGGATTATATCTATAGCTCCCTTTCATATAGGCCTCAACCGCTGATTACAGCTCAGAGTGTTTATCCTACGAATATTGATGGAATTTGGCTGGATAATCATTTAAATTCAAGTCCTGCAGTTGATATTACAAATCTGATTCAGGGCGGAAGTTTAAGAGCTTATATCGATTTGCGTGATACGATTTTACCAAATCTGCAATCTCAAATTGATCAATTTACAACAAAAATTACTGAAGATATTAATCGTGTTTATAATTCAGGTACAAGCATTCCTCCTATTCAAACGCTGATTGGTTCTCATGATGCTTCAACTGCCAATTTTACGCTGCTCAATGTTGCAGATGCGAGCTCTGTTTTATTGTCACCGGATGCAACATCAGGTCTTTATGGTACTTTTGATGTGGCGGTGGTCAATGAAAATGGTCTCGCTATAGGAACAGCCTTATCAATCAATATGGATCAATTACATACGGATCTACAGACTCTCCACACAGCAGCAGGTGGTGGTGCATATCAACTGACCTTGCGTGATATTATGAATGCAGTCAATGGTCATTATGCAAATATCACGACAGCACCAGCAGCAGTGCAGCCAGCAGGTTGGACAGCAGCTTGGCCACCAGCAACAAATCTAGCAAATCCGATCGCAGGTCTTGCGACACAGTCAGGGCAGGCAGCCCCTTTCCCAGGGAATGATGGCTTTATGCGTATTCGCAATTTGAAATTAGAGGTTGGTAATGCAAATGCGGCATATGGGATTGCATTTAACGATGCGAATTCAACGCTCTCTTATGGAAATCCAGCAAGGCCTTCTGGTCTTAGTTATATGTTTGGATTGAATGATTTGTTACTGATTCCGCCAACATCAGTGAGTTCATCACATGATCTTCAAGTCAGATCAGATATTTTGGCTGATCCATCCTTATTTTCAAGAGGACGACTCGCCTACTATGCAAACAATAATAGCTGGGCTGTCCATTCAGGGGATGATGCGATTGTGATTGATATGACACATGTTTTAACAGACCCACGTAATTTTTCAGCGATAGGGGGTATGGGTGCTTCTTTTATTACTTTCTCCCAATATGCGGATAGTATTTTGTCATACAGTGCAAAGACAAATCAATTAAATCAAATCGATCTTGATTTCCAAGACTTTTTGGCAACAGAACTCCAATTTAAGTCAGATCAAATCAGCGGTGTGAATATTGATGAGCAATTTGTTCACTTGATTGAGGTTCAGAAATCGTATTCTGCAGGAGCTCATTTGATTCGAACAGTGCAAGAATTAGAAAAAGAATTGGTAACATCCATTCGATGATTCATTTTAAAAAAAGGATAGATAGAAAATGACAAATGTACAAAGACAGGAAAAGTCAAAAGAGATGATGCCTGGATTGCAAGATATGGTGATGATGGAAACCAAATTTGGGTCCGTGATGGTGAATCCCGCGCAGCAAATGGAAATGCAAAATGGCCCTATTGGGTTTGAAGCACCACAAGACTATATTCTCACAAAAATAGAGCAGGACAAAAAAGGGATCTACTTATTGCTCCAAAGCATCGATGAAAAAGATCGCGCCTTTATTTTATTACCAATTGACCCATTATCTCATGGGTATGAGATATCTGATATTGTTGCTGCTTGTAACACTCTTGATATTGCCTCAGAAAATGCACGTTGGTTTGTGATTGTGAATATGAACAACGCCTTTGGTCAGCCAGAGATTTTTGCAAATTTCATGGCGCCTATCATTATGGATATGACGGCTAAAAAGGGATGGCAACATGTCTTTGCAAACCCTCATTATGAAGTGAAGAAGAAACTCTTGTAAGCTGGTTTTGTGCTTATTCACACATCACCAATCTTTTCCTTTAATTCTGGTGTGAGTGGTTCTTTAAAGATTTCAGGGAGTAATTGATTCACAAGAACTTCAGTGAAGGTAAATTCAAGAAGCAAAGCACCGAGGCTCAAGGTGTGTCCTTCTCCTTGCAAAAATACTTGTGTTATGCTTTCACTGAGTTTGGGACTCTTTATAGGTTCCCGATCGCCCATATAGGTTTTGAAGCAGTCTTCAGTCTGTTCTGGTTTACAAATCGCATCTTGTGTGCTCCCTATGAATAAGAGTGGTTTTTTTAGGTTATGAAGAAAATAAGATGGAGACATCGCTCGAAGCTTTTCAAGGTCGGGTTCACTGATAGAATTGTCCTCAGATAGAGTGATGCCATAATAGCGTGCATATGTTTTACGGTTTTGAGGCGCTTCGTTGATTGTGTCAATCAAGTTGTAATTGCCATTTTTTGCAATGCCGCAGATAAAAAAATCTGGATAACGTGTCAAGCAAGAGGCAACCGCAAAGGCGCCATAACTTGCTCCTTTCGCAACAATTTTATCTGGGTTGATAAGGTCCTTCTGAATAAGATAATTAAGGCCATCAATGAGATCATCTGTCATTTTTCGATTATATTCGCCATATCCTGCTTCTTGAAAAGATGAGCCAAATCCCTTTGAGCCCCTAAAATTGATTTGCACAACAGCAAATCCTCGAGAAGCCCAGATTTGAGTGTCCATATCAATGCTGAGCCGATCGCGAGAGATGGGTCCTCCATGAATTTTTAACAGAGCTGGTAAATTTTTGGCCTCTTGATTGCGAGGGAGCGTTAAATATCCTTGAATCGATAATCCATCTCGTGCTTGAAAAGTAAAGGATTGTGGCATTGAGCATTTGCTCCCTATTGCAGGCTCGAGATCATCTATCATTTCTCTGGAGTAGATGCACTTAAACTGAACAGGTGAGGTGTCTGTTGCGGGTGAAAGGAGAAAATATTGATAGCACAGTGAGGTGCTCCAATTGATTAAAAAAGGTCTCTTGATCTGAAGGCTTTCAATGAGATGGACGAGAAATTCTTTGCTTGAAAATAAAGGGTGAGAATGGATCTTGGACATTTTTATGGCTTGAGAAAAACCTGTAGGGTATCTTACATGCAAAGTCATTTCATCGAATGAATTGATATACCATATGACTTCTTTTGGGTTCTTAGGATTCACGGCGAAGGATTTAATATCTGCTTTCAGTGAAGAAATCTCGCCTCTCGAAAGATGTGTAAATGCATTTTTTTCTGGATGACAATGTAATGGGATTGAATAGCCCATGGTCACAATTTGCCCTGTTAGAATAGGAAATTCGGAATTTCTTTTGTCATAATATAAGCATGGCGTCTTTTTGAAATTGCCCTCAAGAAGGAGATAGGGTTTTTTGTCACGGATCTCATAGAATTGATAATGTTTGAGTATATATTCCGTACCTTGAGGTAATTTTTTGAAATCTGTCAGTGTGACATAAGCCTCAATAGAACCAGTTTCATCAAGGATTATCTGTTCAATTGCAAGAGGAAAGCGTTTCAGAATTTCAGATGAGTGCGTTTGAGTATCATATCGACAAAAAATGGTAAGGGCTTTCCAGTTTCCTGATTCAGGATGAGAGCTTATTAATGTGATGCAATAGTGAAATAGATGTTTGTTCTCTGCAATTTCTGAATCGGGCATGGTGGGTGAAAAACATCTCATTCCTTCTATGCGCCATCCTTCTTGATGGCGTTCCATTAATTCAGCTTGAATGCTCGGCGGTAAAAGATCTTTCGCTGTGTGATCTCGCAAATCATAAAGAAATAGAGTCGTATTCGGAATTGTGAGTGGGTCAAGAGCACCGGCTGTAATAAGAAGAAAGTCATTCGCTAAAAAGAGACTCTTATACCATTCCAAAAGTCCGCGCATCAGATAGCCATCTTTAAAGGTTCTCGGGATTGTGTAAAGACAGGCTTTTGACTCTATATAATATAAGCAGATATTACGATGCTTTGCATCATAGAGAGCGAATGCTTTTCCGTTTTGACACAGTGTGAGCCCTTTAGGGTAAGTTGCAGGTTTGAATAAAACATTCCGGCTTAAAATGCCCTTTGAGTCCATGAAGGCTTCTGTATCCTCATGTGTCCTTGAAAGAGATGCCTCTGTTTCTTGTATACTTTGCTCATCAAGGGGTGCATCTGGTGAGAGAGGGTTGCTGACAATTGACTCTTGAGAGGTGGATTTGATGAGGTGAGACATGTGGCTCTTTTCTGAATAGTAATAGTGATAGATTTATCATTATTGAGTCAGAGCCTGTCTGTCAATCACTTTTCTTAATTAAGAGCTTCGTAATCAGGGTGGAATGTTGCTCGCTTTGCGCATCTGTCTCGCAATATAGCTTGTGTGATTAATGTTGCGCATGTTGAAAATATAACTCCGCAGATGATCAGTATTAAATATTCAGGGTTGACGTCATATTTAATGCCGAGAAAAATGCAGAGAGCAACTGATGTCCATAAGGTTGAGCAAAAAATAATGCCGTTAAAGCGATTAGTGAAAGCACTCATCCTACTTAATGCTCCCTTTGATCGCTTGTTGTCAACATAGACCGGAATTCGATTTTTTACCTCAATTTCATCGATGATATTTTTTACTTTATACTCTGGGCCAGAGATAGGTTGATACTTAAGGTGTAATCCTTTTAGACGCGGGTTTGATTTTAAACATTCACGTAATCTTTCCATATTTTCAGCATTCAAGGTATACATGCTCAGTGTTTGTAAAAGTCCAGTATGTTTCAGAATAGGCTCGAGTGATTCAGAGTTGAGATTGGGTAAAGTGATATCTAAAGCGCTTAGATTGATATGTTCCTTGATATCTAGATTGCTTAGGTATGCAGATAAATCTTTTAAGGTGTGAAGATTACCGAGCCTCATTTCAAGCCGTGGAAACATCTGATGATACATAAAATAAAAGAATTGACAGGTTTGAGATAAAGTGGTTACCCCCCTGATTGTGCTATAGGTAAAGAGCTGTCTTGTAAAGAAAGCATCTGTGCTGGTAAAAAATTCATTGATAGGTTTGGCTTTCTTTTGAAAGCTTCTGACGGGATTGATAGGCGCAATTTGAATATTATTTTGATAACTGGTCTCAAATTGAGGAGGTAGCGTTGCAAAATGAGCTGAATCTAGAATAGATAAAGATGTCATTGATGAGTCTTTCTTTAAAATATAGTATTATGACTTGATATAAGCGTTTAAATTAAAAATTATTAATAATGTAAAGTAATCTTGATGTTTTGTCAATTTTTTTTTGAGAAAGCTGGTGGCTGTATGAGCTATTGAATCTGGTGACTAATCCACTATTTCAAAATCGATTGTTATATCTGGTTGAATGGGTGGGGGTATCAAGATTGTTCTATAGCCGCAAAGTTCATCATAGAGTTGGCTTGCATCCTTGTTCCCAAGCTCAGTTGCACGTTTAAAATGTTGGATGGCTTTCACTCGGCTCGGCTCTACAATATAAACATTATTCAAGATAACACCGCATTGATAGAGCATACCTAAATTGTAATAGGCGTGCTTATCATTTTGCTGTGCAGCTGAATGAAAGAGTTCTATTGCTTTATAAGGATCCGTGGGTGTTCCGTAACCATAAGGTAACAAAGGCCAAGTCTGTTGACTGCATTTAGATATCCTTGGTTGGCTGATTTTTGAATATAGAGAAATGATTGCTCTAGATCAAGATCTGTACCTTGTCCAATTGCGTAACAATGGCCAACTTTGAACTGCGCGACAGGATTATTATGGTCAGCACATTTCTTGTAATAAATAAATGCCTTATCATAATTCTTGAGGTGCTGGTAATGTTGAGCGCAGTAGGATTGAGCACGATAATCCCCATTCATTGCAGCCATTTCCATGTATCTTAAGCCTGTTTCATGGTCTGTGAATGGGTTTTTTTCATCAAGATGAAGATGGGCGAACATATATTGGCCTCCAACCATGCCGCGATCGCCGGCTTCTTTGAAATAATCCATTGCTCTGACGACATCGATGGGTTTACCGCATATGCCTAAAGTATAACAAGCGCCGATAAAATAAATATCTTGGACTGTTAAATTGGCTGGTTTGCTTTGTATCAAGGAAGCTCTTGGTGAAGCTGGAGGTGCTGCTTGGAGGTGCTGTCTGGCTGGGAGGAAGAGATAGGTGTCTCCGTCTCTTCCAATTTTACTTAATTCAACCCAGTCGTATGCCATTATGTCTCTTTTTCAATGCCTTAGTGAGCAGCTTTAAGAGAGTGGCTAGAGATGTTTTCTAGATTTTCTTTTACGCGATGGAGATAATCTTTTGTATTGAGCCATTTTTGATTCGGTCCAACCAGTAGGGCTAAATCTTTTGTCATGAAACCAGCCTCTACCGTTTCAATACAAGCGCGCTCAAGACGTTCTGCGAATGAAATCAGCTCTTGGTTGCCATCAAACTTTCCGCGATAGATGAGTCCTTGTGTCCAAGCAAAGATCGAGGCAACAGGGTTGGTTGATGTCTCTTCGCCTTTTTGATATTGGCGATAGTGTCTTGTCACAGTACCGTGAGCGGCTTCTGTTTCAACTGTTTTGCCATCTGGCGTTAAAAGAACAGATGTCATAAGCCCGAGTGATCCAAAACCTTGTGCGACAATATCAGACTGAACATCGCCATCATAATTTTTGCAAGCCCAAACAAATCCGCCCTCGCTTTTAATTGCGTAGGCAACCATATCATCGATCAGACGATGCTCATAGGTGAGATTAAGCTTATCGAACTGAGCTTTGAATTCAGTGTCAAAAATCGTTTGGAAGAGATCTTTAAAATGACCATCATATTTTTTCAAGATTGTATTTTTGGAAGAAAAATACACAGGAACTTTTTGTGCAAGGCCATAGTTAAAGCAAGCACGGGCGAATCCCTTGATGGATTCTGTTTCATTGAACATGCCAATGCCAACGCCTGGACCTTTGAACTGATTGACTTCGAATGATTGTGGCGCTGAACCATCAGCTGGCGCGAAGGTTAAAGAGAGAGTGCCTGGCTTATCGATCACAATATCGGTTGCTCTGTACTGATCACCAAAAGCATGACGACCGATGATGATTGGTTTTTCCCAGCCAGGAACATATCTTGGTACATTTTTGCAAATGATTGGTTCTCTGAAAACAGTGCCGCCAAGAATATTCCGGATTGTGCCGTTTGGTGATTTCCACATGGTTGAAAGGTTAAATTCTTTTACGCGGGCTTCATCTGGTGTAATGGTTGCACATTTGACGCCAACGCCATGTTTTTGAATTGCTTTTGCTGCATCAATGGTGACTTGGTCTTTTGTCTTTTCGCGATTTTCAATGCTTAAATCGTAATAATGAAGGTCAATATCAACATAAGGCAGAATAAGAATTTCTTTGATCCAAGCCCAAATGATGCGGGTCATTTCATCGCCATCGATTTCAATAATTGGGTTTGTCGATTTAATTTTTGTTTGGCTTTGCATGTGGGGCTCCTTTGTTTTTAGATTTTATGAAGTTTCATGTGTTCTGGTTCAAGCTCGTAGCTCTCGAGAATTGCAAATGCTTCTTCAATTGAGGTTGCAAAATCACACAATTCAAGATTGTGGGGAGCTACAAATTTTTCATTGATCATGTGTTTTATCAGGGTTTCAAGAATATCCCAAAAGCCAAAAATATTGAGAATAATGATGGGCTTGTTATGAAGGCCAAGTTGTTTCCAGGTTAAAATTTCAAAGAACTCATCTAATGTTCCGAAGCCGCCAGGTAGCACAATAAAGGCATCGGACTTTTGAGCCATCATCATTTTTCGCTCATGGAGCGTGCTCACAATATGAAGCTCGGTGAGATTTTCATGTCTGGCTTCAAAATTATCAATGTGAATAGGAGTAATGCCGATGGCTTTGCCGCCATTTGCAAGAACACTATCGGCGATCTTTCCCATGTTGCCAGCCTTACCTCCGCCATAAATAAGTGTTCTATTAGATGTTGCAAGATATTTTCCGAGTTCGGCTGTTGCATTGAGGTGTTTTTGTTCAATATGTTGTGATGCGCCGCAGTAAACACATATATTTTTAAACTTAGACATAGATATTCCTATTAATAATCGATTGATTTGCTGTCTTGTATGTACAGATAATGTGCTGAAAAAATGGCCAAGAAGCAAGTGTTATATTTTAAAGCGTAGACCTTTTTAAAAGATGAATGATGTTTCGATATTTTCTATAAATATTTGTCATGATGAAGGCAAGGTCATGCAACATGAAAGTGCCATCAACGGATCCTTTCATCCTAAAAGCAATTTCGTTTTGATTGACAATACCAAATGCATTCACGTTATTTGCTTTAAGAGTGTCGATGATTTTTAAGATTTTAAACCTCTTTGTTTGATCTTGAGCGGTGAAAGGTAAATAATTCAGTGTTGAGAAGATGATAAAGTCAGTATTGTTTTGTTGAGGATAGAGGTTGAGAAAATATCGAGACCCTTCAATACTGCAGCTATGAAATGAATTTTGGAGAGTTTGGGTTTTTATCATTTGTCCTTTGTCATTTAAATCAAAACTACCCAGGTTGACCGGATAAGCAAGAGAGGCATTTTGTTCTTGAGGTTTGTCACTATCTTGAAATTGCATTTTGACCTGCATCAATTATCTGATTCATGCTGTTATTATAGGGTTTCTCTTTTAAGAGATTGTAAAGATGGATTATGTAAAATTGACTTAAAAATAAGGAAAGATGAGGTTAGCATGTCACAAGAGAAAACAAATAAGACGCCTGTTACAATCGCAAGGGGTGATGGTATCGGTCCTGAAATTATGGAAGCCACCCTTAAAGTTCTAAAGCAAGCAGGTGCACGCATTGCAATAGAAGAAATTAAAATTGGGAAATCTGTCTATGAAAGTGGTGTATTAACAGGTATTGAACCTTCTGCTTGGGAAAGTTTAAAGCGAACAAAAGTCTTTTTGAAGGCTCCAATTACCACGCCTCAAGGGGGAGGGTATAAATCGCTTAATGTTGCAATCCGCAAAACTCTAGGGCTGTACGCAAATGTGCGTCCTTGTGTTGCTTACCCGCCTTTTGTTGCAACAAAACATCCGAACATGGATGTGGTGATTGTGCGTGAAAATGAAGAAGATCTCTATGCAGGCGTTGAATATCGTCAAACACCTGACACGTATGAGTCTTTGAAAATCATTACGCGCCCAGGCTGTGAGCGGATTATTCGTTATGCCTTTGAATATGCGCGCGTGAATCATCGCAAAAAGGTATCAGCTTTTGTAAAAGATAATATTATGAAGCTGACAGATGGTTTGTTCCATAAGATTTTTGATGAGATCGCAAAAGAATATCCTGAAATTGAAGCAGATCATTATATCGTTGATATTGGCTCAGCAAGACTTGCTGATACGCCAGAGATGTTTGACGTGATTGTCACCATGAATCTTTATGGCGATATTATCTCTGATATCGCAGCTCAGATTGCAGGATCAGTTGGTCTTGCAGGATCATCAAACATTGGTCAAGATTTTGCGATGTTCGAGGCCATTCACGGATCAGCGCCAACAATTGCAGGCAAGAATATTGCAAATCCATCAGGGCTCATCCATGCAGCAGCTTCAATGCTTGTTCATATAGGTCAGGGAGATGTAGCTGAATTGATTCATAATGCTTGGCTTAGAACGATCGAAGATGGGTGCCATACAGCGGATATTTTTTCCAGAGAAAATTCAGTTAAAAGATGTCTGTGCGATGAATTTGGTGAAGAAGTTATTATGCGACTTGGTCAAAAACCAAAAACATTAAAACCGGTGAAATATAGTGAATCATCGATTCAGGTGAACTCATCTTCCTCAGTTTCTAATTCAAAAAAGGCGGCTAAAACGCTGAATGGCGTTGATATTTTCATTCAGCCTCAAGCGCCGTTCCAGTTAGATGATGTTGTAACAGCTCTTAAGAAGTGTCAATCAGCTGAGATTAAGCTTGATCATATCTCAACCAGGGGTCTTAAAATATGGCCGAATGCAGAGACTGAATCACCGCCAGCCGATTCATGGCGTTGCCGATTCTTACCAGCCAACGGTAAAGAGATGAGTCATGAGCAGATTGTTGCCGTTCTGAATGGTATGCAAACACAAAAGATTGACTTTGTAAAAATGGAAAACCTGTGCTCATTTGACAATGTGGCGGGTTATTTCTAAGGGTTTTATTGAGTCAGATACTTCAAAATCAATTTCAAGCCGCGTTCTTGCGTTTGTCTGCGCACAGCTGCGCGATCGCCCTTGAAAATTTCATGATAGGCAGTGACCTTAAAGCCTATCTCTGGGGCATTTTCGCCAGCACGATAAGCAAGGCCGAAATAAACAAGGCCAACGGGTTTTTCAGCAGAGCCTCCTGTTGGGCCAGCGATGCCTGTAACAGATAAGGCAATATCAGCTTGTGATGCTTTGAGAGCGCCAAGTGCCATTTCCATGGCTACAGCTTCACTCACAGCGCCGTGTTTTGAAAGGCTCTCTAATGATACATTTAAAAGCTCAGCCTTTGCTTCATCAGAATATGTGACGAAACCTCGATCAAAATAGGCGGATGAGCCAGATATATCAGTGAGTGCTGTTGAAATCATGCCGCCTGTGCAAGATTCAGCCGTGACAATTTTTGTTTGGTGAGGCATGCAAGCTGATGCAATTTGTTTGACAAGAGATTCGATGGGGTCAGTCATGGGCGGTCTCCGTAAAAGGGCTGTAGGGTAGTAAAAGTGAGACAATCGCTTGAGCTGCAATGCCTTCACCTCTGCCTGTAAAGCCTAGTTTTTCTGATGTTGTGGCTTTGACGCTGATGCGCTCAAGCGAAAGGCCTGTAAGTTCTTTGAGTCTTTGACGCATTGATGTTTGGTGTGGGCCGATTTTAGGCATTTCACAAATAAAAGTAAGATCAATGTTTCTGAGCTGAGCACCGCGTGTCTTCACTCTTTTGAGCGCATGTTCTAAAAAAATGGCTGAATCTGCATTCTTCCATTCTTGCTGCGATGGTGGAAAGTGAACACCGATATCCCCTTCAGCAAGAGCGCCATAGATTGCATCACACAGAGCGTGAAGCCCTACATCTGCATCAGAATGACCTTTAAGAGAGAAGGGAGCTTCAATTTTCACATTACAAAGCGTAACGAATGTGCCAGGGCAAGTTTGATGAACATCAAATCCAAGGCCTGAGATTGTCTCAAAGGATGGAAGATTCATGGGGCTCACTGACTCCTTATGGTTAGATTGCAGAAATAGCTTTGCTCTATCAAGGTCTGCTGCTTTTGTAATTTTAAAATTATCTGGCGACGATTCTAGAATATAGGGCTTCTCACCAGCTATTTCAGCCAAAGCAATGTCATCCGTGAGGCTTAAATCACTGTGTTTTTGATGTAAGTCTAGAATAAAGGAATATGAGAAGCACTGAGGTGTTTGTGCAGCCCATAGGTGCGTGCGCGAAATGGTTTCTTGGCAATATCCATCCTGTGCTTTTTTGATTGTATCAACGATCGGTGTTGCAACGAGGACAGCTTTATGTTCAGAAAGGAGTTCGATGCTACGCAATATTGTTTCTTGTGATATGAAAGGGCGAGCGGCGTCATGGATTAAAACATAATCAGGATTAAGGGGCTGTAAGGCAAGAAGACCATTTCGAGTTGAATCTTGACGTTCTTTACCACCAATAACAGGAGGAAGAACTTTAGAAGAGGTTGTTTTCATTGTGTTTTCAAAAAGGGATTGATGATCAGGGTGAATGACAGGACAGACGTAGTCAATCAGATCACAGTCTGTAAAGGCTCGAATTGAATGAGCAAAAACACTCTCTGTGCCCAAGAGTTGGTATTGTTTTGGAAGCTCGCTCCCAAAACGTTCTCCTTTGCCTGCGCCTACAATAAGAGCAATGATGAGAGGTTTATTTTTAAGTGTTTGATGTTTAGTCACAATATTACCTGTCAAAAAGTGTGATAAAGCTTGAATTTTATAAAAATCATGATACCATGCTTATCACAAAAGTCGATTCTATATTTTCTCAATATTAAAGTTTAAGTATCATGGCTATCCAAATTGGACCAATTGACATCGAAGATCCTGTTTTTCTTGCCCCTATGTCTGGGGTGACAGATATGCCTTTTCGCAAAGTTGTAAAAGGCTTTGGAGCAGGTTTGGTTTTTTCTGAAATGATTGCAAGTGAAGCAATGGTCAGGGCATCAGAGCGTACTTTGAAGATGTCAACTTCTTGTCATGAGGAAGCGCCAATGGCTGTTCAATTGGCTGGATGCGATCCGAATATTGTTGCACAAGCTGCAAAGCTGAACGTAGATCGCGGCGCTGCCATTATCGATATTAATTTTGGGTGTCCTGCTAAAAAAGTCGCCTTGAAAAGCTATGCAGGATCGCACTTGATGCGTGATGAATTACTTGCCTCTAAAATATTAGAAGCCGTTGTGAAGGCAGTGCCAGTGCCAGTGACTCTTAAAATGCGCATGGGCTGGGATTATGATAGTTTAAATGCGCCCAAATTGGCGAAAATTGCTGAAGAGTCTGGTATTCAAATGCTCACAATTCATGGCAGAACAAGATGTCAGTTTTACACTGGCGTTGCTAATTGGCCCTTTATTAAAAGCGTGAAAGAAGCTGTGTCGATTCCGGTTATTGCGAATGGAGATATCACCACGCTTGATGATGTGGATCGTGCGCTCTCTGAATCTGGGGCAGATGGGGTAATGATTGGCCGTGGGACTTATGGAAGACCTTGGTTTATTTCACAGGCGATTCATTATTTAAAGACAAAAGAAAGACTTCCGGATCCATCTATTAATGATCAATTAAAAATCTTGCTTGATCATTACGAATCAATTATAACTCATTACGGAGAAGATTCTGGTATTCGGATGGCAAGAAAGCATATTTCTTGGTACTCGAAAGGTCTCTTTGGATCGACAGAATTTCGCTCTGAAATCAACTACCTCACTGAATATGCGCGTGTCAGAGAAAGAATTATCTCTTTTTATGAAGAGGCGTATAATTATCACTTAACCTCGGATAAGGCTGCTTAAAGATGTCTGTTGTACACCATATTGTTTTTGAAGAATCGGATGACTTTCAAAAAGAGTTAAATTCCCCATTTGATTGTCCTGATCTATCATCACGTGGCCTGTCAGATCTTGTGCGTCAATTGTTCCGTGATTATTTTGAGGCTCATCAAGATGATATTCCAACGGGTGGCCTTTATGAATGTGTACTTACTGAAATCGAAAAACCTCTTATTGAAGAATGTCTTCGTGCAACAGAAGGCAATCAGAAAAAAGCCTCTGAGATTTTAGGTATGAACCGGAATACGCTCAGAAAAAAGATGACACAGCTTGATATAGCGGTCGATCGGGTTTAACATTCTAGAAATATTGCTTATTTTATATAACGTTTCAATTAAAGGGCGAGTCCAATGACGATTAAAAAAATAATCTTAAGATCAGTTTCTATTTTTATTGTAAGTGCAGTTGGTATTGCCAGTTATTTTTTGTATCAAGAGCATATCGCAACGCGTAACTTTAGGAATGGTGATCAGACAATTGTTTCAAGACGATTCTTTGAGGCAAAATGTATTGCAAATCTTTTTAATCATAATCCTCTGTTGAAAGATTTGCGCATTTCAGGAAGCTCTTTTCCGAATTTGAATGTGCTTGACGATTTAGTGAGAGAAAAGAAAGTCTCTCCGGATAAAGTCTATATCTTTGATTTAACTTATGAAAAAATGCCTTATCTTGAGCAGCATGCTTTGAAATGGTATGGCTATAAAGACATTTCAAAAATATCAGATCCTTGGCTTGAAAAGTCATTTTCGAGAGCTCTTTTTTTAAGCGCCAAAGCAAAATACTTTGAATTGACATCTGGTAAGAAATTGATCGACTTAAAGGAAACAGATCTTGTTTCTGAAAAAGAAGCAATTGAAAAAAGAGGGTATCATTATCTAGAACCAATGGGCTCTAATTGGCTTGAAGATTGGTCATTTGTAGATAAATTGGTTCGCATTTTTGAAACGGTTCCAGATGATGCTTGGCTTTACTTTCACTGTGCTCATGGTCATGGCCGTACAACAACGAGTATGTTGATCTATGATATTTTGAAATCAGATAGAGCAATCCCATTGAGTGATATATTAAAAAGACAATATTGTATTGGTGGAGAAGATGTAAGAGATACTCAAGTTTGGGAAAATGGAACTTGGAATGCAGATGAGTTAAAAGCACGTGAACAAATTATTTATTATTTTTATGATTATGTGCATGATCCAGAAGGTTATCCAAAAAATAGTTTTATGACTTGGAAAGCAAAGAAAGACTTACATAATCCCGCAATATAAGGACAGGTATTTTTGATGAATAAGTATATGAAAATTTTTTCAGTGATTTTGTGTCTTCTTTTGGCATCTTTGGCTTTTGCCTTTTATCAATATCAAACGCCCCGTATTTTTCGTCAAGGAGATGATATTATCGCTGTGAAAAGACTTACAAGTCCACAGTGCCTATCTCATGCTCTCTCTCATTTTGGAAAAACGGAGCGCGTTTCCTTGAATGTAACAGGAAGTGGCTTTTTAAATCTGGATGATCTTGATGCTTTTATTGCACAAAAAGCGATCTCAAAAGACAAAATTTATATCATCAATTTGCATGATGCGCCTATCTATTATATTGGAGCGCATGCTCTTGATTCATATGGCTATAAAATGGTTGATGGAAAGCTTCAAAAAGGCAAACTCACTTCCTTTTTCAAACGCCTCTTTACACGAATGGAAATATTTTTGTATGAGATTCAATCTGGTAAAAAGATTGATTCTTTGACAAAAGAAGATCTTATGACAGAAAAAGAAGCCATACAGGCGCTTGGTTTTCAATACTTAGAGCCCCTTAAAGAAGGCTGGACAAGAGATTGGTACTATATTAATGATCTGTTGAAACTCTTTGAATCAATTCCTGAAGATGGCTGGATTTATTTCCATTGTGAAAGAGGGCGGGGCCGTACAACATCATTACTCTTGCTCTATGATATTTTCAAGAATGCAAAAAATCTCTCACTTGAAGAGATTTTGCGTCATCAATATTGCATTGGTGGTGAGGATATTGAGAATACACAGATTTGGAAAAACGGCACCTGGAGTCAAGATGAACTCAATGACAGAAAGGATCTGATTCATGAGTTTTATGATTACATGAATGATCCAAAGGGCTATCCAAAGACTGATTTCATTCAATGGCAAGGTTTGAAGAGATCATGAAAATGAGGCGTTTTTATCAAATAATCATTGCTTCAGTTTGCCTATTGGTGGGGATCGCCTATTTTATCCACGCGGAATATAGTTCTACGCGCAATTTTAGAACATCAGATCAACAAGTTGCTTTAAAACGTATTGTTCAGCCGCGATGCATGGGGCTTTTGTTCTCGAGCGATCCCATATACAAAAGCTTACAAATTGCAGGCAGTGCCTATCCCAATTTAAAGCAGTTAGATGATTTTTTCCTTGAAAATAAAATCACGCCTGACAAAGTCTATATTTTCAACTTAAAGCATAAACCAATCTACTATCTTGGTGATCATGAGATGGAATGGTACGGTTACCGATTTTCAAATGCGGATGAGCTTGAGCAGTTTCGTCAGAAAAATTTCTGGAAAGGCTTGTTTATCAAAGCAGAAGTTAAGTTCTATGAATTTTTCTATGGTCAAAAAGTTGGGGATCTCTCAAAAGATCAGTTTGCGATTGAGCAATCAGAAATCGAAAAACGCGGGTATCATTATGTTCAGCCCTTGAAAAAGGGATGGGTTCATGATCTAAGTTTTATTGATCCTGTTGTTGCAGAGTTTGATGCGATTCCAGCTGATGCTTGGGTTTATTTTCATTGTGCCAGAGGCTGCGCACGAACAACAACATTCATGATTCTTTATGATATTTACCGTAATGCGAAAACATCAAGTCTTGATGAGATTCTGGAACGCCAATATTGCCTTGGTGGTGAAGATATTGCCAATACAGATGTGTGGGGTAAGAGCACTTGGTCCAAAGAGCAGCTAGAGGCCCGTAAACGAGTCGCGGTTCTGTTCTATGATTATATGACCGATAGCGCCAATGGTTATGGCCATCAGAGCTTTGATCGTTGGTTAGCGAAGAAGTCATCATAAGGGGGCGTCTGAGCGCACAGTACGGTCAAATATGGACGCTGATGATAAGACAAAAATTGCGTCATTGTTGTAATGGGTGCCTAATTCGTTGATGGGTCTATTTGATTCGTCATCCTGAGGCCCGCAAAGCGAAAGGGCGCCTGTCAGGCCCAAGCCTTGGCGTAGGCTGACGAGGATCCAGTCCTGAGTATCAACGAGAGCTCATGTTGAAGCATCTCTGGATGGTCGCGTCGCGACAAGTCGCTCCTCACCATGACGATTTGATAGATTTTCTGGATTCCCCCTTCCACCTACGCACTACGTGCTTCGGCGGACAGGTCGTGGGAATGACAAAAAGGAAGGCGAAATAAAAGCTTACCATTCAACATGCCCATTAGCTTTTGTGAAGCGTCTTTGCAATATAATCCGTAATATTTTGATTCAGCTCATCCATATGGTTTTCAAAGAAGTGCGAAGCGCCTGCGATGATTTTATAGTCAATTTCGATGTTCTTTTGCTTGCTGAGCTTATACGCAAGGGTCGTGACTGAGCTTTCCGTAATCACTTCGTCATTTGTTCCTTGAACAATAAGACCGGAACGCGGGCAGGGGGATAGAAATGAAAAATCATATTTGCTCGCAGGCGGTGAAATGGCAATGAAGTTTTCAACCTCTGGTCTGCGCATCAAAAGCTGAAAGCCAATCCATGAGCCGAAAGAAAAGCCAGTGATCCAGCAAGATGAGGCTTTTTCAAATGTGTTTTGAAACCAGTCAAGCGCTGCTGAAGCATCGTGTAATTCACCCTCGCCATTATCGTATGTTCCTTCGCTTTTTCCAACACCGCGAAAATTAAAACGAAGCGTTGTAAAGCCATTTTCGTAAAGGCTTTTATAAAGGTTGAAGACAACTTTATTATTCATTGTGCCGCCAAACAAAGGGTGAGGATGAAGAATGAGAGCAAGAGGTGCGTTCGGCGATTTATTGATATTGAGTTTTGCTTCAAGACGACCGGCAGGCCCGTTTAACATTAAGTCAGTCATGATTTTTCACCCATCCAGTTTTAAAAAGAAAGTTATTAATACTTTGTTATGATCTGTTTATAGCGAACTAAAATTGTAAAATCAATTGCAATGTTGAAAATAATTTGTGTTCCGAGAGGCGTCCTGTTGGATCTAATCAAGTGCCGTCATATATGGACAATAGGCCCGTCATCGCGAGGAGCGTCAGCGACGTGGCGATCTCCTCTTTTAAGTAAATGAGATTGCCACACTCGTTACACTCGTTCGCAATGACGCTTTTCTTAGATGATCTGAGATATAAAATTTTCAATAAGGATTTTCTTTTGGGTGAAATTCAGTATATACTGCAGCTCATCTCTTCTTTAATTTATGGTCAATTTTGATGAACGCTCAAATTCAAGTTTTAACGCCAAATACAGTCACGCCTTTGAGTTCAGAGGTTGCTTTTAGAACGCCTCCAATGAATATTGAGGCAGAGCAAATTCTGTTAGGAGCTCTTTTGGTGAAAAATGGGCATCTTGAAAAGATGTCTGATTTTTTAAAGGCTGATCATTTTTTTGATCCAGCACATCAGAAGATTTATGCAGCCATTGTGCGCATTACGGAAAAAGGCCAAACAGCATCACCCATTACGCTGAAAAACTATTTTGAAAATGACAAAGAGCTTGAGACCGTTGGCGGTGTTCAATATCTGGTGAATCTCGCAAGTTCAGTGATTAGTACAGTCAATCCATCTGATTTTGCAGCCATTGTTCATGAAAATTACTTAAAGCGCCAATTGGTTGATATTGGCGAGGGCATGGTGAATGAGGCCTATGATCATAAGCTTGATGTCACAGCCCAAAGCCAAATTGAAAAAGCTGAAAAATCGCTATTTGATCTTGCGACTATCGGGACAGCTCAATCAGGCTTTGTGAAGTTTGATGTATCGCTTTTAAGTGCACTTGAAACCGCAAAATTGGCTTTTAACCGCGGAACTGCCATTACAGGATATACAACAGGTTTGACAGATGTTGATAAGATGCTGGGCGGTATGCATCCATCTGATTTGGTGATTTTAGCAGGTCGTCCTGCGATGGGTAAAACTTCACTGGCAACAAACATGGCTTTTAACTGTGCAAAAGCCTATTTGCGCAGTGCAGGAAAAGAAGGCGGTGTCGTTGGATTTTTCTCGCTTGAGATGTCAGCTGAGCAATTGGCAACAAGGATTTTGGCTGAAGAAACAGGGATTTCATCTGATAAAATTCGCCGTGGCGATATCAAAAAGACTGACTTTCCAAAGTTTGCAGAAGCAAGCCAAGAATTGGGGCAATTGCCTTTGTATATCGATGATACGCCAGCTTTGTCTGTACAAGCTCTGAGAACAAGAGCAAGGCGCTTGAAGCGTATCCATGGTCTTGATTTTATTGTGATCGATTATTTGCAGCTTTTGCGTGGATCGGATAGTCGTAACTCTGAAAATCGTGTGCAAGAAATTTCAGAAATATCTCGTGGGCTCAAGGCGTTAGCGAAAGAACTTCACATTCCAGTTATTGCTTTATCACAGCTTTCAAGGGCTGTTGAAACAAGGGAAGATAAAAAACCACAGCTTTCAGATTTGCGTGAATCAGGATCGATCGAACAAGATGCGGACGTTGTGATGTTTGTTTATCGTGAACAATATTACCATGAACGTGCAGAACCAAAACGCAAGCCTGATGAAGATGATTCACGTTTTAATGAACGCTATGAAAGATGGCGCGATCATGGTCAAAAAGTTGCCAATTTGGCTGAAGTGATTATTGCAAAGCAACGTCACGGACCCGTTGGCACGGTTACGCTCTTCTTTGATGGCGCGATTACGAAGTTTTCTGATTTGCAGAAGTAATAAACAGCAGAATATAGGTTTTTCCACTTTTCATGAAAATTCGGATGCAAACTCCAAGATTTCATGATTCTTCTCCGAAATGCGAAAAATCCTAGAAGAATCTTCTAGGATTTTCGTTTGTCGTAATCATATGTCGTTTTCA
The DNA here is from genome assembly GCA_018063245.1 of Alphaproteobacteria bacterium. Lineage (NCBI taxonomy): Bacteria > Pseudomonadati > Pseudomonadota > Alphaproteobacteria > Alphaproteobacteria bacterium. Next base: position 23,049 of record JAGPBS010000023.1, read on the forward strand.
TTTTTGTTGTCGGCGATAAGCAAGATAACTCAGTCCCATCAAAGTGCTGCCGAATAAAATCGCTAAAGAAGGTTCGGGTGTTGTTGTAACTGCAGTATAGGCAATCATATTATATCTGTGATTGACAAAGCCATTCGGAAAAGTACCACTAATTACGGTTTCGTAAAAATTGGCAATATTGTCACGTTCGGAGACCAGCACATTGTCAATTTCTGTGAGCACGACACCCCAATGATAAGGGCCAAAGTCATCACCGAATCGATATTGACAAGACATTTCAGCATCGCAATCATCCAATGAATCTAAGTTTCCAGAATAGAAGTAGGATAGAAACTCAAGATCACCAGATAAGCCCGCATTTAATATTGCTTGATCAATAATGGCAGTTGGTGCAACCGCCCATCCATTGCTTGTTGCAACTGATTCCTGCGCAGAATAGGAGCCAAAATCTTGGATGAGATGAAAATCATAACCACCAATCACAACAGCCTCTGCTCGGTAGCTATAACTAATTGCTACAAATGATGTTATTATCACAATAGCTAAACTTTTTAAGTATGTATAATTCATATCGTATCCTTTCTCTGTTAGATGTTGATTAACATAAGGGATTTCTCTCTTATGTTCTTGTTTATAGCAGATTTGATGCCATGTTAAATATATAGTGAAATCAACAGTTTGTGTTTTTGAAAATTTTTAAAGCTGATGAATTGTAAAAAAATATTACAATTTAGGGTATGGCTGACGTAAGCGTTTAAAAAAAATTCCCACAAAGAGTTTCATTTCGTGGTATAAAGAAAGTAAGGGCATGAGTATGCCTTTGAGTCAAAGTCACCCTGAACTCTCAAACATTGTCATCCTGAACTCGTTTCAGGATCTGTAGATGCTGAAATAAATTCAGCATGACGATTGCGTCGTAGCATGACTGTTTGATCTTTCTGTGGCAAAGCTCTCAATAAGAAACTTGAAGAAATGCATAATTTTGTCTAGTATGGAGTTGACTGAATCCTTACTTGAAAGCTTTATGAAATGCATGTTTCTTCATCTTTACAATTGACTCTTGATTTGAATGCGGTGCGAGAAAATTTTCGTATTATCAAAAGTCAGATTACGCCTCATGTTGAGGTCTCGGCTGCCGTTAAGGCAGATGCTTACGGTCTTGGTGCATTGCAGATTGCGCCTGTTTTGTATGACGAAGGGTGCCGGAATTTTTTTGTTGCCCATTTGGATGAAGCACGGATTTTACGAGAAAATCTGACCTTTGCCGAGCCAGTGCAGATCTTTGTGCTGAATGGATTGTTGCCTGAGCAAATCTCGCAGGTGAGGGAACTCAACGTGATTCCCGTTGCAAATTCTCTGACTGAAGTTCAGATGTTGCAAGATTATGCAAAGGCTCAAAAAGAGAAAATGCCCATTGCTGTTCATTTCGATACAGGGATGAATCGGTTGGGTTTTAACTTTAAAGAGGCTTTTCAATTTATTGAAAAAATTGGGAATTTTGAGTTTCTTGATTTTGTGTTATGGCTGTCTCATTTTGTGCGCGCAGAAGAGCAGGGCCATGAAATGAACCATGTTCAGCTTTGCAGATTTAAGGCATTGCTTGAAAAGCTACCCAAGAGAGTGACATCACTTGCCAATACATCTGGTGTCTTTTTGGGATCGGACTGTCATTTTGATATGGTCAGGCCAGGCTATGGGCTTTATGGCGGGAACCCAATTGCAGGAGCTGAGAATCCGATGAAGCCAGTGCTTTATGTGGAAGCGCCTTTAATGCAGATTAAGGCAATAGAGCCAGGTGAGACGATTGGATACAACGGGACATATGTTGCGAAAACGCAGATGCGCCTTGGTGTTGTGTCTTATGGATATGGAGATGGTCTGTTTCGGTCTCTTTCAAACCATGGGTTCTTGGTGATAGCTGGTAATAAAGCGCCGATTGTTGGTCGTGTGTCGATGGATTTGACAGTTGTTGATTTAACGCATCCCAATTTTGATTCTGTCAAGCGAGGTGATATGGTTGAGGTTTTGGGTAGGCATCAAACGATTGATGATCTGGCAGCGCAAGCTGGTACGAATGGATATGAAATCTTAACGCATTTGGGGCATCGTTTTCAAAAGCGATATGTTGATAAAAAGACTTGACTCAGATCAATATTCAAGCCACCATTGGTATCAAATAATGACAATTTAAAATCATGGAATTAGATGTATGACTGAAGAGACGGTGCAGACCTCCTCAAAGACAAGTGGGGTGAAAAAGTATAAAGAGAAAGCTTCTCCAAAATTCTATACGCTTTCTGGTTTTTTAGACATGCTTGGTGCGATCGGTCGCACGTTTTTAGCTTTTCTTGAAGTCATAGGAACGGTTGTTCGTTTTGCTCTTTCGGGAGTGTATAGCATGTTTAGGCCGCCGATTTATTGGCGGATGGTGCTTGTTCAATTTATGCAGATCGGATATTTCTCTCTGCCTGTTGTGGGGCTGACGGCTTTGTTCACAGGGATGGTCTTGGCATTGCAAAGCTATACGGGATTTGCCCGTTTTTCAGCAGAAGGGGCTGTTGCAACTGTTGTTGTTTTGTCCGTAACGCGTGAGCTAGGACCTGTGCTCGCTGGCTTGATGGTTGCGGGGCGAATTGGCGCTGCGATGGCAGCTGAGATTGGGACAATGCGCGTGACTGAGCAGATTGATGCGCTCACGACTTTGTCAACGAATCCTGTGAAATATTTGATTGTGCCGCGCTTGATTGCGGGCATTTTGATGCTGCCATTATTGGTCATTATTGCTGATATTATCGGTGTGTTTGGTGGCTTTTTGGTGAGTGTTTATCGCTTGAACTTCAATGCAGCAACTTACATGAAGCTCACGCTTGAATATTTGGAAACCATGGATGTGGTCTCTGGTCTTGTGAAAGCATCTGTTTTTGGGTTTATCATTGCGCTGATGGGATGCTATCAGGGATATAGATCGGGCAGGGGCGCAGAAGGTGTGGGGCGCGCAACAACCAATGCCGTTGTTGTGGCATCGATGCTGATCTTGATTTCAAATTATCTCTTAACAAGCCTCTTCTTTAGTAAGTAGAGTAAGGATTACGAATGACGCAGAAAAACGGACATGATGATGTGAAAATTGAGATCAAGGATCTGTATAAATCCTTTGGTCCCAAAAAAGTCCTGAATGGCGTGAATCTCCAGATCAAAAAGGGTGAATCTCATGTGATTATTGGCGGCTCAGGGACAGGAAAATCAGTTCTGCTGAAATGTGTGCTGGGCTTAATTCAGGCCGATCGCGGAAAAATTATCGTGGATAATCAAGACATCGTCAAGATTATTGGCTCCTCAGAGCATGATAAAATTTTAGAACGCTTTGGAATGCTTTTTCAGGGCGGAGCCTTATTTGATAGTTTGCCTGTATGGAAGAATGTTGCTTTTCAATTGATTCAGATGGGATCTGTGACTGAAAAGCAAGCCAAAGAGCTCGCAATTGAAAAATTACAATTGGTTGGCATGGCCCCAGAGAGTGCATTTCTGATGCCAGCAGAGCTGTCAGGCGGTATGCAAAAACGTGTTGGACTTGCACGAGCGATTGCTTTTAATCCAGATGTTATTTTCTTTGATGAACCGACAACGGGCCTCGATCCAATCATGAGTGATGTGATTGATAATCTAATTGTAAAGTGCGTGAAATCACTTGGGGCAACAGCGATATCGATTACACATGATATGAAGAGTGCTTATAAAATTGCGGATCGGATTTCAATGATTTATGGCGGTAAGATCATCTGGACGGGCACGCCAGCTGAGATTCAAAAATCTGGAAATGAGTATGTGGATCAGTTTATTCACGGCAGAGCAGAAGGTCCGATTACATCTGGACTATTGAGAGCTTAAATTGCAAAGGGGATAGCCTTGTCAAAAGTGCGTAAAAATTATGTTTGTCAGGCATGTGGTTCTGTTCATACAAAGTGGTCTGGCAAGTGTGAAGGCTGTGGCGAGTGGAACAGCATTACTGAAGAGCTGAATGAATCGGTTTCTCCTTTAACAGCAAAGCGTAAAAAAGGAAGCGTTATTGAGTTTCAGCCTTTAAAAGGCGAGAGTCTTGATGCGCGGAATCGTCTGACATCGTCTGTTCAGGAGTTTGATCGTGTTTGCGGAGGAGGGCTTGTCAAAGGCTCGATTACGTTGATTGGCGGTGATCCTGGTATTGGCAAATCAACTTTGCTTTTACAGATTGTTTGCCATTTAGCTGCAAAAGATGTGCGCTGTGCTTATATTTCAGGCGAAGAAGCTGTTGATCAAGTTCGCTTGCGCGCAAAAAGATTGGGTCTTGAAAATACGCCTGTTCATTTAGCGGCTAGTTCAAACATGTTTAATATTTTGGAGACGCTTGAAGTAACGCATGGAGCGAATCCTTTTGATGTGGTTGTGATCGATTCCATTCAAACCATGTATCTGGATGCCCTTGAGAGTGCGCCAGGGACAGTGAGCCAGGTTCGTGCTTGTGCGCATGAATTGATCAAAGTTGCCAAAAAGCGCAACATTATTGTGCTCATGGTAGGACATGTGACCAAAGAAGGCAATATCGCCGGACCGCGCGTGTTAGAGCACATGGTTGATACTGTTCTTTATTTTGAAGGAGAGCGGGGGCACCATTTTAGAATCTTGCGCTCAGTGAAGAATCGCTTTGGACCAACAGATGAGATTGGCGTGTTTGAAATGGCAGAAAAAGGACTCATGGAAGTGCCAAATCCATCTGAGCTTTTCTTATCAGGTCGTAGGGCTGATGCAAGTGGAACCGTTGTTTTCGCAGGGATTGAAGGAACGCGTCCTGTGTTGGTTGAACTGCAAGCCTTAGTTGCGCCATCTGTTTTAGGGACGCCGCGCAGGGCTGTGATCGGCTGGGATAGCGGAAGATTATCAATGATTTTAGCTGTGCTTGAGGCGCGCTGTGGGCTAAATATTTCTATGAATGATATCTATCTGAACATTGCGGGAGGGCTCAAAATTTCAGAACCTGCTGCGGATCTGGCAGCCGCTTGTGCGCTTGTGTCGTCCTTTACAGGCATTCCGCTTGCAGAAAATACAGTCATTTTTGGTGAGCTGGGTTTGAGTGGTGAAATTAGAAGTGTAAGCCAGATGGCCTTACGTGTGAAAGAGGCCAATAAGCTTGGTTTTCATAAAGCGATTACCTCAATGCCTCCTCGTACAGCTTCGCAAGGAGATGCAAAGATGTTGTCATATGCACCAAAAGGGTTTGAGCTGGAAGTGATCGAGAAAATTGAAGACATCATTGCCATGTTTCAAAAATATGGGTATAATGGCAAGAAAAAGATGAATGTCGTAACGCAAAGGAGCCAAGATTATGGAGACAGCGGCAATTAATGTAATAGATATAGTTGTTTTTGTTGTGATATTGGCATCAGCCCTTGTTGCTTTTATGCGTGGATTTATACATGAATTTCTATCAATCCTTGGATGGCTCGGTGGTTTGACTCTTGGGTTTTTTGGGTCTTATTATTTTAAGCCATACGCAATGCAATTTATCAAGCATGAGGTTTTGGCGCAGGTTGTTTGTGGTGTTGTCATCTTCATTGTCTCGATGTTTATTTTGTCATATATCGCAAATTCCATTTCAAAGAGTGTGAGAAAGTCTCAGTTAAATGCGGTTGATCGGACTCTTGGTTTTGTCTTTGGTTTTGTGCGTGGATTTGTGCTCGTTGTTTTGGCCTTAATGATTGTTGAATTTGTGTGGCCACTCGAGAAATATCCTGATCTTGTGAAGAATGCACGCCTGCTGCCAATTTTCCAAAATGCATCGCAAAAGTTGGGTGATTTTTTAGGGCAATATGTTGTTTATGTACCATCTCCAGCTTCTGCGGATCAAAAGACAAGTCAGTCAAAAGCTTTACAAGATGCGCTTGAAGCAAGAAGAGCTCAAGATATTGAGGAATCGAAGAAAGCAAATTCAAAGACACAGGATTTGAAAGAAAAGATTCAAGCAAAGTTAAAGCCTAAAGAGGCAGACAAGAAGGAGGCAATTGCAGAGGTTCCTAAAAAGGATTCTGCAAGACCAAAAGATGGGTACAAGGATGCTGATCGCATCGATCTTGAGAATCTCTTCGATGAGGCTGATCAACAAAGCCAATAGATTTTAAATTCCTGATAATAATAAAGATAAACAAAGGACTAGAATGACTCATTCAACTCACCCTGATGGTGCCGCCTCTACTGCTTTAGAGGATGTGTCCTTTCAGCCAAAACAGATTATTCAAAAGCCGATTGTTCTGATTACCGGGGCAACAGGCGCTATCGGTCGCGAGCTTGCTGACTATCTGATTCAAAAAGGCATGAAGCTGATTTTGACAGGGCAATCAGAGGTGAAATTATCACGCTTACGAGATTCCTTAAAACAAGTGCTTGAGGCTCAAAATTTGAATGAATCAGATGCGCCTCTATATGTGCCGTTTGATTTGACAAAAGGCGATCAGATTGATCTGTTGGGCGCAAGGCTTTACGAGGAGTTTGGCCGGATCGATGGTTTTGTCTCTTGCACAGGATTTTTGAAAGAGCTAGGACCCGTTGCTCATTTTAACAGAGCGCATTTTGATAAAACAATGATGGTGAATTTTGGGGCTAACTTTAGGCTATTGCAGAATCTTCATTTATTGTTTCAAGGATCGACCAATCCACGTGCTGTCTTTATGACATCAACTGAAAATCGCGATGATGCTTATTGGGGAATTTATCAAGCCTCGAAAGCAGCTCTTGAAACAATGGTTATCTCTTATGCAAAAGAGAATGCAAGATCAACAAGCATTAAAGCAAACCTGTTTGATCCGTACCGTGTCTCTTCAACTTTACGCGGTCAGGCTTTTCCTGGTGAGCCTGAGGGTGCCTTTACCTTAACGGCTGAAGCAAAAGAGAAGATCGCTTATCTGCTCTCGCGCGACTGTGATATGTCCGGTGAGGTTGTGAAATTATCAACAGAGACTGAGGCAAGGTAAGGAGTTCTGAGAGTGAAACGAGAGCAATTTATAAAGCAATACATTGTTCACTCAAGAGGTTTTATCCTTTCGTCATCGCGAGGAGCGACTGGTCGCGACGTGGCGATCTCGATTGCGAATTTAGAGATTGCCACGTCAGCCCATCTTCGCTGCGCTACGGCGAGGCTTCCTCGCAATGACGCTTATTGTTTGTTGGTAAAGGAGTTCTGAGAGTGAATAGATTACAGAAAATTCTGACAGCTGCGCAAATCAGGTCTCTTGAAGAAAAGACGCACCAAAATGGCGTTAGTTATACTGATATGATGCACAGAGCCTCAGAGGTTGTGTTTCACTTTATTAAGGCTCATTATCGCCCAGGAAAAATGTGTGTGCTTTGTGGTCCAGGACATAATGGTGGTGATGGGATTGCAACAGCTCTTTTATTGAAAAATGATGGATGGTCAGTTGATGTGATAGCTGATACCGCTCAACTCTCTAAAAAATCTAAAGAGATTCAACATTTTTTTGATGCTTGGACAGGGCCTATTTTGCCAATCACGTCAGAGATCCCTCACGATGCAGAACTCATTTTGGATGCCTTGTTTGGTTTTGGTCTTGATAAGCCTGTTGACAAGGATTACGCTTCATTAATTAAGCGCGCTAATCAACATCATGCGCATCGGATTTCTATTGATATGCCTTCTGGTATCAATAGTGACACGGGAGCAGTGATGGGCATTGCTCTTGAGGCAAATCATACAATTACATTTCAGTATCCAAAACCAGGGCAGTTTTTATTGCCAGGTAAAGAATATTGCGGCTATTTAACGATAGAGCCGATTGGGCTTGTAAAGCCAGATTCCTCTGAGATGATTTTAAATGAGCCTGTTTTTTGGCAAGATCATTTACCAAATCCAAAACTCTCTGATCATAAATATACCAATGGTCATTTAGGGGTGTTCTGTGGAGATGTGATGACAGGAGCCCCCCGTCTGGCTGCTGATGCCTCGCGCTATATTGGGACAGGGCTTGTGACTTTGCTTGCGCCAAAAGGGTCAGTTGATATTTATGCTGAAACGATGCCTGGTTGTTTAGTCACAGAGTACTCCTCTCTTGCCAGTATTGACAAAATTCTATCAACAAAATCATTTACAGCTTTTGTGATTGGGCCGGGGCTTTCTGGCAATCAAAAAACAGCTTCCCTTGTGATGCGTGCCTTAAAGACCAAAAAGCCATTATTGTTAGATGCAGGCGCTTTGACTTGTTTTAAAACTGAATCTGCCCGATCCTCTTTTCTGAAGACTTTGCATGATAAATGTTTATTGACGCCTCATGAGGGTGAGTTCCATGCTTTGTTCCCTGAGATAGATAAGGGACTTTCAAAAATGGATAAGGTTCGTCTTGCCATGCAAAAAATGCAAGCAGCGATTCTGCTTAAGGGAAACGATAGTTTGATTGTGCAGAAAGGCAAACCGATTGTGATCAATCATAATGCACCGCCTTTTTTAGCAACAGCGGGATCAGGTGATGTTCTCTCAGGCGTTGCAGGTGGGTTTATGGCAAAACAGATACCTGCGCATATGGCAGGGGCAATGGCAACCTGGTTTTCTGGCGTTGCTGGGTCTTACTTAGGTTTTGGATTGATTGCTGAAGAATTGCCGATGGCAATTCGGCAGATATTGCGCAGTCTGCTTTTCCCAGGCAAGGGGCAGGAGTTTTCTCAGGATAGAGAATTGCCGTAAGGGGGGATGGCTTTCTGATTCCTGCTCTTGTTTTTCATCCCTGCGGAGGTGTACGGACCGGAGACATAGGTAACGAATGTGCGAAGACATGGGGCAGGAGTTTTCTCAAGATAGAGAATTGAGACTGCTGCGAAAATCTAATCCGCGTCACTCAGAGGGCTCTCGGAAGTAGAAAAAAGTGAAGTCTTCGTTGATGTTTAGCAGAGATTCCACGTCGTCCCTTGAGGGGACGACTCTGAATGACGTTTCTCTGCTCAACTCATAAACTCCTCGAATCGTGCATTAGCTTCTTCGTGTCAGAAAATTGCTTTTTGGCGGGGTTAACAAATTTTTCCAGCCCATAAATTTTCTAAAAACTCTTCTATTGGAAAAACTTCAATTGTTATATTGTCTGTGGACATCATTCTTTTTCGCGGTTCAAAGCTGACCATAATTCGTCTTTCTGTTTTATTTTCTTTTGAAAATTCAATTAATCCTCGTATATCTTTTTTTTCGATAGGTTGTGACGTTTTAACTTCAATGGCTACAGTACCTTGTTTTAAAATGAAATCAACTTCGATTCCAGATTTTGTGCGCCAATATTTAATATCAAAGTCTGCATGAGTTAGCTCTTTATAAGCTAAAAGTTCAAGAAAAATATAATGTTCAACGGCATGGCCAACATCAGGTCCTTTAAGAGCTGTAAATGTTGAATTGTTCTTTAGCGCTCTCACAATACCTGTGTCAAAAAAATAAAATTTGGGGGCGCTTGTGATTAATTGCCTGCTTATGCTTTTGGCGTAAGGAAATATAAGATAGCCAACGAGCATATCTAAAAGTAACTCAACATAAGACTGTATGGTCTTAACGCTAACACCTGCTTCGCGACCAATATTGCTATAGTTGACTATCTCGCCGTTTGAGTATGCAATTGCCTCTAAAAAGCGTCCAAATGCGCCTAATTGACGTACTCTACTTTCCCATTGAACTTCAGGAATTAAATAATCTGCAAGATATCCTTCTAATAAACGTTTTGGTTGGTGTTCGTTAAGGTAATGAGCGGGTAGCAACCCGTGATTTAGTGTACGTAACAGATCAAATTTTTTGATCTCAGGAAAGCATAGAGGGAGAAAAACTTGTCTCCAGGCGCGTCCACCGAGAAGATTAGCTCCTTCATGTTTTAATCGTCTTAAACTTGACCCGCATAAGATAAATGAACAATTTTTTGGTCCATTTTCGATTAACCAATGAATTTCATCTAGTAGAGAGGGAATTTTTTGAATTTCATCAATAATGATTGGAGCCTCAAGAATTTCATCAGGTGTAGATAAAATCTCTTCTCTTAATAAGTGAGGTTGTTTGTTATAACGAAGAAATGTGTCATTTTTTAGCAGATCAATCCATAGACTGTCTGGATAATGAGACTTTAAGTAAGTTGATTTCCCTGTTTTTCTTGCGCCCCAAAGAAACAAACTTTGTTTTTTAGGGAGTTTGAGATCTAAATATCGTTTTAACATGTTACCTCCACTCCAAAATAGTATAACTAATTTGGAGTGATAGTCAAGAAAAGTTTTAATATCACCGCTGAAATTTTACGCAGTTTGCTTTTTCCTGATAAAGGGCAGGAGTTTTCGCAAGATAGAGAATTGCCTTGAGGGTATGAGGCTGTTTTTTTTCATCCCTGCGGAGGTCTACAGACCGGAGACATAGGTAACGAATATACAGAGACATGGGTAACAATCAGAATACTTTCAGTCAGTTCAGGATTGCCTTGATGAAAAGAGCGGTACATAGGCGGAGAGTTTAGAGCGTAGCTCTACCGACAACAATAGGATTGCTAAATTTTTTTACAGCTTCTCCTCCTTTTTGGGGTGAAAAAATTTTAACTTATTGATTTTATTGAATACTTACAGTGGTACGCTTCATGCAGTAAGAAAGCATGAGGTATTGGAGGGAATTGGTCTTTCCATCACCTCACATAAGTTGAGAGATACGTCTCTCAACACCACCGACAGGAGAGTGAAGATGATTCATATATTTATAAAAAAACTGATCATACCGGCCTTATGGGCAGGGATGATCTTTGGATTAAGTGGGCATGCACTGGGTGCATTGACCTTTACAAGTGTCGTTGATTCGATGGGACGTCAATGGAGTGACCCATTCAGCGTAGCCCCGGGGATTTATAGTGCACAATTTAATGAGATTACCACTGCGGGTTACACAGCAGCGAGCATCGCGGATGTCATATTCATGTATACTGACGTATTTGGCCCTGATGCATTAACCTCTAACCCGTGGTGGACGAACTACACAGCTGCGTTCGGGCTTGATGTTTCCTTAGGTAGGGAGGCGAGGACCACCACCGTGGAGCTCTCGGTACCAGGCGTACATCGCACCACAGGGGAGTTTGGGTTCTTTAGAGATCTTGATTCCAGCATCACAGGTGCTGCTAATTTCACAATCCTGGACTCGACCATAAATCTAGGTAGTGTCGACATTTAATTTTTTTTATGATATACTGAACTTCTAATAATAAGAAAAGGAGTTGAAAGTTGTATGATTTAAGGGATGACCAATGGGAAGCAATTAAGGATAGCCTCCCAGGA
>JAGPBS010000024.1 GCA_018063245.1 Alphaproteobacteria bacterium
GCCTTATAGCGCTTGAGTTTGTTCAATATAGCGTGTTGCAACATATTCCCAATTGATAAGATCATTCAAGAAAGCTTTTAAATAATCAGGACGTCTGTTTTGGTAATCAACATAGTAAGAATGTTCCCAAACATCACAACCCAGAAGAACCTTTTTGCCATGAACAATAGGATTTTCTGCATTTGCTGTTTTCATGACAGAGAGTTTGCCTGTTTGATCCATAACGAGCCAAGCCCATCCGCTACCAAACTGTGTCACGCCTGCTTGCGTAAAGTCTTCTTTGAATTTATCAACTGATCCAAAATCTTCAATGATTTTAGTTTCAAGCTCTGAAGGAATAGCACCGCCACCTTTTGGCTTCATGCAGTTCCAGAACAGAATATGATTCCAGTGTTGACCCGCATTATTGAAAATACCTTGTGTTGCGGCATTACCAAATGATTTACGAACGATGTCTTTTAAAGATTGCCCTTCAAACTCTGTCCCTTTGATCAGATTGTTCAAGTTTGTCACATAGGCTTGATGATGCTTATCATGATGAAGGTGTAGTGTTGTCTCTGACATCACAGGATTAAGAGCATCATACGAATAGGGAAGCGGAGAGAGTTCAAAAGTCATTCTATTTTCCTTTTTTAGTTACGAATTTGTATTTTGACTCACTAAGTATAATCGAGTCACCTCCACTTCACAAGTATAGTTTCAGTCTATATAGATTGAGCTCTCATTTTTTCAAACACAGCTTCAAACATTTCTGTTGTTAATTTCCCCGTATTTGTATTGTATCGCGAGCAATGGTAGCTATCATAAAGTCTAAGGCCATTTTCTAAAACATGCGCATTCGCATGGCCAAAGGGATAGTCTTTCTGCTTTAAAGCCAAAGCTTTTAAAACTGAATCATGGGCTATGCGTCCAAGGCATAAGATCGCCAAAAGGCCCTTCTGTTTTAAATCTGTAATTTCATGCGCTAAAAAGGAGTTACAAATCCGAATTTCCTCACCTGTGGGTTTATTTTCAGGCGGCCAACATTTAACGGCATTCGTAATTCTGCACTTTAAAAGCCTCAGCCCATCTTTAGGATCAGCCTGGTAAGTCCCTTCTGCTAATCCAAACTTTAAAAGCGTTCCATATAACAAATCACCTGCATAATCTCCAGTGAAAGGCCGACCTGTTTGATTGGCTCCCATAAGCCCTGGTGCAAGCCCAACAATGAGCAATTGAGGATTATCATCACCAAATGGCATAACAGGTGCATTGTGAAATCCAGGAAATTTATCTCGATTGAGATCGCGATGCTCTTTTAATCTATCACAGAGTGAGCAATTTAATGGAGGATGTAGAGAAGAAGTCATGATCAAAACCTTTTTGTGCGAAACATCACCAAAACCATAACATAGCATTTAAAAACACACAATTTGAAAAAGTTAATATGAATCTTACTTTTATTGTATATAAATAAATAGATGGGGAGGTTAATTCCTCCTTAGTGCGAAATGATGCAATATTTCCATTGCTGGATATAAAAAAATGGAGAAGAAAATGTCAATAATTGGAGATATCAACAAAATAGAGCATGAGTCAGATGTAACGGTTCTGCCTGAAGGAGAATTTGAAGGCAAAAAGGTTATCACACGTAAGCCGAGCAATAAGCGAGTGGATGAAGTGAAATCACAAATTGTTCCATCGATTCCAGATCCTGAAGAAACTTCTGTAATATTTGGCCCTATCAGAAGAACACAATCAGTGCCGGCTTATAAAAAACGTTTAGCGGCAGCTCAACGTATGAATCAATCGCATCTTGATAGTTTGCCATTAACGAAAGAAAAACCACCAATCTTCAAATTTGAGCCGAGTAAATTATCGAGAGAAGAGATTATTCTACCAACTCAAAAGACTCCAGAAAAAGTACAGGACGAAGAGGCTTAAGCTCTTTCGCTTTGCGGGCCTCAAGATGACGGAAAGAAATACTGCGTTCGGCTCAGATAGTGAGCTTGTGTTGGCCTCTCCTCACTCAGAGGGAGCTTTTTTTGCATCTCCTATTTTTTTGATAACATCTTTGAGTTTATTGTCAGGTTGTAGCCTCTTGTTATTTTCATCAACAAGGCGCGTCAGCTCTTCACTTTGCGCTTTCAACTCTTGATTGTTTCGATCAGCTTCAAGCAAAGGAGCAAGTAGTTGTAGCTGCCTTGAAAGAACTTGCTGCTTTAAAGAGAGCGTTGCCATATAAATATCAGGAGCAGCTGGTGTAATTGCTGAAAGAATCTCTAACATTGTTATGACTGTTTCAACATTACGCGTTGCTGCTGTTCTTGCAATAAGTTCACGCAACGATTCATACAAAAACTGTGATACCAACTTATTCTGATTCAAATCATCTATATTTTCTGTGATTTTAAATCCTGGTTTGACAGCTGCTGCTATCACAAGTTGTTTTTTCATCGCAATCACACCAGGAATACGATTATCTAAAAAAGGATCTTTTAAGAAGAGATAGATGGCGCCGTTATAATCTGCAATATTCTCATCAGTAAAGACTGTTGCCTCTGCTTTTAATCGATAGAGAAAGTTCTCGTAATAATGAGTATCAAGAATCCATCCAAATTGGTAGTTAGCTTCATCTGGGATAAACTGCGCATAATTATCTCTAAACACCTTGATATCTGTTCTATATTCAAGCTTCAAATTTACATCAGCATTGGGATTTTGCATGACTAACCTTGCTGCAGATGCATAAGTTTTAAATTGAAGAGCTACATTTTCTGGGGACGTTAACCCCGCCGCTGCCAAAGCTAAATTGTGTTTCATCAAAAAAGTAATGCTTTTTAAATGGCCGAATTGATCTGAGAGATGATTGAGTTTTGCAATTGCTGCATTCACTAGCAGGACTTTTCCGTCTTCATCAAGATTAACGGGAGCTAATAGCAAAGTATGATGTAAAATTGCAGCATTACTGACAAAATCTAGCCATTCAATTCTAAGTCTTTGCTCTTTATCTCCTGACTCATCATTATTGGTATAGGCATGCATATACATTTCTAATGAGCAATTCATAACACGAAGATTCCACTCAAAGGCTTCTTTAAGCATTTGAGCACTTACCTCAACATTATCTTTCATTTTACGTTCCAGAGCTTGCGTATATTCAGCCTGGCATCTCAGATCCCCTAATTGAGCCCCTGCTCTAAAAGCTTCGATTGATGCTTCAGGTTGATATATTGAAATGCCTGGCGCACCATACAAATGACCTATCATCCAATGAAAATAAGCCAGTCCCGGGGTTTTGAAAATTGTCTTTTGGTAACAGTCGCTTAATTGCTTATAAATACCATCTAGTGCAGCAAAATGTTCTTCATTCTGATTAAAAACTGTCTTCAATGAATCTGTTAACTTTAAGCCTTTTAGAAACTCTCTTAAATCTGACACGATACTTTCAGTCATGAGTGTTTGAATCAATTGCTTTTTTTCAGGCGATGTGTCTGTTCTTGCCTCCAGCCATTTTTCTGATTTTGATCGTTTTGGGTCGTTCAGTATGCGGTCATATTCTTGTTTTTGCTCATCCGTGAGCAGATCCAATTCTGATGCTCTGTTAATCATTGTTGTGAATGTCTGAGAAGTTCTCATCGCTGACGCTGCGCGTAATGTTCTTTCTAAGGCTGTAAAATGAATAAGGAGCTTAATTGCATTGTCTGGTAAAATTGAGGCAATTGAAAACATATAAGGTATTTTTTTAGTCAGTTTCTTGATTGCAGCTGTTGAAACAGGGTCTTTTTTCTGAATGAGAGAAAGCATGTAAAGCTTATGGTGATTAAAGGCAGCTCTGTGATGCCATAATGATCTTTCAAGTACAGTTGTTTTCTTTTCAACATGCACAGACCTTTTAAACAGAGATTTCGCATGCTCAAGTGTTGGATCTAGCGTTCCGTTATTCACAACATAAAACATCGCTTCTAAAAGAAGATGACCGGTCGTATGAGAGGATTCTTTTTTAGCTAAATCAATGCGAGGCCAGCCTGAGATTCGAGGAACAAGTGTATTACGGATAAAATCTGGATCAACGTCTATGGTCCATCTAGCTAAAAACTCACCGCCCTTGTTATCTGTTTTAAGGCTCTCTAAACCGTCAAGAATATCCTTATCAGTTGGTGCTATTATTCTCATCTGTATTTGAGCCATTTGATTTATTCCTTTTTCTGATTACGAATTGCTTACATATCATTTATACCTTGCCCTAAAAATAAGTAAAGTGAGAATTTCTCAATTTCCGATTTATCTTTACGAATGAAGACAAAATTGGTATTCTAACAGCATGAACAATATGATGCACAAAATGAAAACAGACATTCTCCCTGAAGAACACCCTCTTGTCCAAGAGGTTATCCATGCCTTACGTCAGGTGTATGATCCTGAAATTCATGTGAATTTATATGATCTTGGGCTTATTTATCATCTAGATGTTTATGATGATGGTGATGTTGAAATTGCCATGACCCTCACAGCACCAGGTTGTCCTGTTGCCGGAGAGATTGTTAAGATGGTTGAAACAGCTGTTCGTTCTGTTGAGGGAACAAAAAATGTTGTTGTTGAGCTTGTTTGGGAACCACCATGGAATAAATCCATGATGACAGAAGAAGCCAAACTTGAACTTGATATGTTTTAAAGGCACATAATTCCATGAATGCACCAGCTAAAAAAATAGTGACTTTGACGCCTGCTGCTCTTGAACGCGCACGCTATTTAATTTCTAAAGCAACAGAACCTGTTTTAGGTCTTCGCATTGGCGTTAAAACAAAAGGTTGTTCTGGCATGAGCTATTTTGTGGAATATGCGAAAGAGCAAAAGCCAATGGAAGATATCATTGAAGAGCAAGATGTGAAGATTTTTATCGATCCCCCTGCCCTTATGTATCTTTTAGGCGTGACCGTTGATTATCTAGAAGACAAAATGGGAAGTCAATTCACCTTCAACAACCCTAATGAAAAAGGGCGTTGTGGATGCGGTGAAAGTTTCCACCTCTGATTCATAATACCTCCCAATATCCCCCTACTCATTAACACCTTGGATTTATTTAAAAGATAAAGTAACACTCATAAGGTTATGTTTTAAATAATTTAATTTATCGAGGTGTTTTTCTATTTCTTCATATATAAGTAATAATTTTGTGATCAAATTTGGTATCAACAGATCTTGTCTCCTTTTTTAGATCTGTAGAAACTTACAAAACAACATCTAACAAAGGATAATACAATGTTAAGAAAAACTCTATTAGCAGCTGCAGCTGTTGTACTCGGTTCACATATTGCATTTGGTGGCGCTCTTGAACAAACAGTTAATAGCTACAAACAAAATGCAAACGAAACAATTCGTGCAGCATCAGCTGGTCAAATTACACAACAAAATGCTGACCAATACATTCAAAGACAAGAACAATTGGTTAAATTAAGCCAAGATGTTATTGCGAATATCCGTGCGCAACAACAACCTGAAGCACAAAAAGTGCTTGATTTGGTTTCAAAAAATATTGATGCAATGAAATCTCAAGATGCAGCTACAATCAAAGCTCAGTGGGAACAAGGCGAAGCTTTCAAAAAAGCTGGTATTGATGCAAATGCAATCAATGCTTCAAGCCCATCAGCTGCTGCTGCTAAAAATTCAGCAATTCAATCAGCTGCAACTTTAGCTTCTTTAAGAGAATTCAAACAATCAGGTAACAAACAAGCTCTTGATTCAGCACGCACACAACTTGAATCAGCTGTTGCACAAATCACAAAAGTAAGTGCATCTGCAGGTTCAGCTGCTGGCGCATCAAACTCAGGTGCATCAAATGCATCAGGTGCAGCTAATTCATCTGCTAACTCAGGTGCAGCATCACAATCAGCTCCTAATGCAGGTGCTGCAAGTGAAGCACAATCTGGCGCTGCAGCACGTTCTTCAGCTCCAAATGCAGCTCACTAATTAGCTACATTTACTGAATAGAATTTGAGGGGGATTATTCCCCCTCTTTTTTTATTGATAAATTTAGGCCATGCATAGCCTAGAAATAAGCCAATTATCATCAAAATTAACCAATTAATAAAATTTTAGGGATAACTCTTTATTTTTTTGAAATCTTGACATGTTTAAATCTATGCAAGCAGATTGAAAAATAAACGAAACAATCTGTAGTGGTCATCTTAAGATGATATTCAATCAACAATAAGGAGAATAGAATGGCGTCAAGTAATCCACAAAGTGCAGCAGCTCTTGAGCAAACAGTCAATAGCTATAGACAAAATGCAAATGAAACAATCCGTGCAGCTTCAGCTGGACAAATCACACAGCAAAATGCTGATCAATATATTCAAAGACAAGAACAACTCGTACAATTGAGTCAGCAAATTATTGCAGGGATTAGACCTCAACAAAAAGCTGATGCGCAAAAAGCCCTTGATTTGGTTGCAAGTAATTTAAATCAAATTACAAGACAGAATCCTGAAACAATCAGAGCGCAATGGCAACAAGGGGCAGCATATAGAGAAGCTGGGATTGATGCAAATGCTGTAAACAACTCCTCTCCTGAAGCAGCAGCTGCAAGAGATTCAGCAATCCAATCTGCAACATCACTTGCTTGCCTCAGAGAATTCAAGCAAACTGGTAACAAAGCATCTCTTGATACAGCTCGTACACAATTAGAGCAAGCTGTCGCTCAAATTGCACGCGTTGCCGGAGCAAGCGGTTCTTCTAGAGCTCAAGCTTCAGCTGGTGCACGCTAATTGAATATAAGGCCTGAGTAACTGAGAGAGGTGGCAATCGGTCACCTCTCTCTGTTTTTATAAAGTCTCAATTTCTGAATGATACAATAAGTCATTTGAAAAGGAGAAAAGCCATGTCTGCAATTAGTCCCGTTCAATCCAGCCCAATCAGCCCTGCAACCTTTCATCGAATCAAAGGCCTTTACGAATCAATTAAAACAATCGATGCCGTTCCGCTTAACTCATGTCGTACTGTTCCCTTAAATTTACCACCTGTCAAATTAAGTGACCCAGGATACCAATCAATTCAATGCTATATGAAAGGATATTCTGAAGATAAAAGCAAAACATCTCCCATATTATATAAAACGACTTCTCTTTCGAGCTTTATTGATTTCCTTTTTGCTTTGCACTCAATGAAAGAAAATGAAGTTTCTCATGTCATCGCACTAGATTTAAGCCTATTTAACTATGTTTCCCCTCTAGATAGTTTTGAAAACTTCTACAGTTTGCTTCAAAAAAAATGCCCACATCTCAGAGAATTGATTTGGGCAAATCATCTACCGATTGATGATCAATTTTTTGAATTTCTGAAAGGTTTCTCTAAGTTAACACGCCTTAATCTAGCTGGCTGCAGTGATAAAATTAAGGACGAGCATTTAAAGCGCCTAGCATTATCGCACCCCAACATGGCAGAGTTAAATTTAACGGGATGTGATCAAGTCACAGACAAAGGGATTCAATGTCTGCCTCTGTTTCATCGTCTTGAAAAACTGAATCTGTCATACTTAGATAAGGTGACCGATAAAAGTTTGATGCCGATGATCTTATTAAAACGTGTGAGGTATATAGATCTTTTTAATACAAGCGTTACAAGCGATTGTGTTCGCCAGTTGAAAATGGAAGGGAAAAGCAAAGATCTCAAAGTGCAATTTGAAGATGAGATTATTCTGACAGATTATTCTGCCGATGTCTTTGGGATATAAGACCTAATAATTGCTCCATTCCTGTGAAAATTACGGATTTATTGCACAGAAAATCATGATGGACAGCCTTAATTTTTTCATATAAATTGTAAGATTTTCTTACGTTTTTATAATGATTTGAAACATAAACCAATGTAAATAATTGATTTTATTTGTTTTCAGGATGGTGTGCTTTATGCAAGCTTGTAGGTTGAGGCTTTAAGTGATATTGCTCTTTCCAATTCCCTTGGAAATAAAGAAATGCCTTAAAGGGGGTAACATGTTATTTTTACACACAATCAGCAAATACTCTATTAAAAAGGTGGTTTTAGGCATTCTAGTGTTCCTCTTTGTCTTAGGTATCACCCCCATAGCGAATGCATCCTTATCTGTCTATTATACAAGTGCAGATGGTAAACAATGGGCAAACCCTTTTTCACTAGATTTATTAAATAAAACATTTAACGATCAACAATCATTCATGACCGGTGGGTTTCAGTTCGCTCTGCTTGAAGAAGTTGAAGCATCTGCTGCCTCTGATGGGTATGCAACTAGTAGTGCCGGAATTACAGCTTGGTTGACTGATCGTTTCTTTGGGGGAATCAACCCTAGCTCAAATGGAGGGCCTTGTGGAGCTTTATCCTCATGTGACATTAGGCTAGCTGACGTAAGATCGGGTGCTAGACACTTTGGGTTAGTATCAGGAGCCTCAGTTTATAATATCAGCAATTTCAATGATAGTTATACGGGCACTAATTCGATTTACTTAGGGGCCTTAGCATATGGTATGAACATCCCCGAGCCTGGTGTTTTAGGTCTTTTTGGCTTTAACGCCTTGGTGTTCGGCTACATGGCTTATCAGCGCAACAGAACTTTGAATTGATGGCTCAGTATCATTTCTATCACCGAGAGTACATCGTGAATCTGAATACATTTCATGGGCTAATATGCTGAAACTTGTTCCAACATCTACAGATTCAAACAACGTCCTCATTGCGAACGAGTGAAACGAGTGTGGCAATCTCATTATTATTAAGAAAGAAGATTGCCACGTCAACCTCTGGTTGACTCGCAATGACATTTTTTGCTTGCCTTACCGCCGATGTCCATATATGACACACTGGTTGTTGTTTTTCCTGGATCCCCACCTTCGCGGGGATGACAAGGAGAGTTAAAGCGAACAGTATTGGAAATAAATTCAACAGTGCCTTAAGCAGTTGCTTCTTCAGCAGGTGCTTCTGCTTCTGCAGCAACTTCTTCAACTGGAGCTTCTTCAGCCGGCGCTTCTGGAGCCGCTTCTTCAACAACAGCCTCTTCTACGGGAGCAGGAGCTTCTTTTGCGGCTTTTTCTGCTTCTTTAGCTGCGATAGCTGCTGCTTCTTGTTCTTTACGAGCTTCTTCAATTTCTCTTAAACGCTCTTGAGCTTTTGCTTTTGGTTGAGATTTTTTAGGGCTATTACGCACTTCAGGCATTGAAATCACGCCTGCTTTTCCTAAGAAAACTGCAACGCGATCTGTTGCTTGCGCGCCGGTGCTAATCCAATGTTTTGCACGCTCGATGTCTACAACAACACGTTGTTCTGATTCTTTTGCGAGCATTGGATTGTAAGATCCAATTTTCTCAACAAAACGACCATCACGTGGGCTGCGCGCATCTGCAACAACAATGTGGTAAAATGGACGCTTTTTTGAACCCGCCCTTGCTAATCTAATCTTTAAAGCCATTTTATACTCCTTTTCTATCTGTACTGACTTTTACCAAAACCCAAACTATTCTATCTCAATCAAAGAATTGACTGATAATGTCATCTGGGCTTTGGCATTAACCCCTGTAAACCCTGACGCATCAGTCCGCTCTTGCCGAGTTTTTGGACCTTTTTCATCATGGTTTGCATTTGTAAAAACTGTTTAATCAATTTGTTCACGTCTTGCACATCGACACCAGCGCCATCTGCAATGCGTTTCCGCCTTGATCCGTTAAGTAACTTCACATATCGCCTTTCTTTCTTCGTCATTGAAGAAATAATTGCGATCTGCCTCTTGACGATATTATCATCAAGATTTGCGTCACCTATTTTATCCTTGAGTTTTCCCATCCCAGGCAACATGCCCATGATTGAAGAAAGGCTCCCCATCTTTGTCACTTGACGAAGCTGAGTTGCCATGTCATTCAGGTCAAATTGACCTTTCATGACTTTGGCCTCAAGTTTTGCTGATTCTTCCTGATCGAAAGCCTCAGCCGCTTTTTCGACAAGAGTGACAATATCACCCATGCCTAAAATACGATCAGCAATACGACGAGGATAAAAACCCTCAATCGCACCGATTTTTTCACCAACACCTAAAAAGCGAATTGGCTTTTTGGTGACTGCATGCATTGAAAGAGCTGCACCACCGCGTGCATCACCGTCAATCCTGGTTAAACAAATTCCTGTAATGCTCACAGCTTCATCAAAGGCCTTAGCAACATTCACAGCATCTTGACCTGTCATGGCATCTGCAACCAATAGAACTTCTGATGGTTTAATTTGTGCTGAAATGGACTTAACTTCATCCATAAGCTCTTGATTGATAACTGTACGACCAGCCGTATCAAGAAACAGAACATCAAATCCTTCTTTCTTGGCTTGAGTGAGAGCTCTTTTAGCAATCTCTAAAGGTTTTTGATCAGCAATAATTTCAACTGAAGAGACATCAGCAAGTTTTGCTAAAACGGCAAGCTGTTCTTGAGCGGCCGGCCTGTAAGTATCAAGCGAGGCAAGTAAAACCTTTTTACGTTGTTTTTCAGCAAGGAGCTTTGCAATCTTACCTGTCATGGTTGTTTTACCAGACCCTTGCAAACCAACCATCATCACAACGATTGGGGATGATCCAGTGAGCTGAAAGTCAGCTGATTCTTCACCTAAAACAGAAACAAGCTCATCATGAACAACTTTAATAACCTGTTGACCTGGGGTAACAGATTCTAAAACCTCTTGACCAATTGCTTTTTCTTTGACAGACGCAATAAAATCTTTAACAACAGGTAATGCAACGTCAGCCTCTAAAAGAGCAATTCTGACTTCTCGTAAAGCTTCAACAACGATCTCTTCAGTGAGAAGACCCCGTTTTTTCAACTTATCAAATATGTCACTCAGCTTTTGGCTTAGTCCTGTAAACATGCTGCCCTTACATTTGTCGTTATAAGCATTAATACGCCGGTGTGCGAAACTCGCAGACCGACGCATTTGTATTTCAAGCTCTCAAATTAACGAAAAGTAAGAATAATGTCAAGTATAATAATGCGGTGATTGCACACAAGGCAATCAATAACAATAAATCACATTGATGATGGCCTAGAGCTCATGATAAACTTATGCCGAATAACGGAAATAACATTGCTTAGCTTAACGCAACAGAGACACTATGATAGCTTCATCCATAAATATTTTAGCTCTTTACAGAGATAGCATTGTACAAAACAAACTTGAAGAAGATGAGGCTCAAAAATTAGCTCTTGAAAAGCTGCAAAGCCTCCTGCGCGCCCTCTCAGGCTATAATCATCTTACGATCAATAAAGACTGGCGTCATCGTTTTGGCCTTAAAAAAAGGGCAGAAAATCACCCCATGGGTCTTTATATTTACGGCGGCGTAGGACGTGGCAAAACAATGCTCATGGATCTGTTTTATGAAAATGTCCCTCTTCCCAAAAAGACCCGCCTTCATTTTCATGCCTTTATGCAAGACATGCATATGCGGATTCAAAAAAAACGTGAGGAGCTCAAAGATAAAAACATTGTTTTAGAAGAGGTTGCGTCTGACTTTTCAAGTGAATACTCACTACTTTGCCTTGATGAATTTATTGTAACAGACATTGTTGATGCTATGATCTTAAGCAAGCTCTTCACTTGTTTATTTGAAAAAGGGCTTGTTCTTGTTGCCACCTCAAATACACCGCCTAAAGACCTATATAAGGACGGTATGCAGCGTGAAAGTTTCCTGCCCTTTATTGATCTTTTGCTCCGAAAAATAGAACCCTATCACCTTGATAGCCCTATAGATTATCGACGATTAGATTTAGAGAAAGATAGGCTTTTCCTTGTACCCAATAGCCCCCAAAATAATGATCGTCTTCTGCATCATCTCTCTGCAGGTAAAAAACCAGAACAACGTGCTTTAACAGTTCGTGGGCGCAATCTAACAATTGCACAAAGCTATGGAAATGCTGCTCTTTTTGAAGCATCAGACATTCTGTCAGAGATATATGGATCTCTTGATTTAATAGAACTCACAAAACACTATTCAGAGATTGGCATTTTAAATCTGACACCTTTTGTCAGAGAAGAGCGTAATAGAGTGAAAAGATTTATGACGCTTATAGATATTTTTTACGATCGTCATGTTATTCTTAGGCTATCATTATCAACCAACATTGAAAAGCTATATCCCGAAGGCCATCATCGTGCTGAATTTGAAAGAACCCTATCCAGGCTTCATGAAATGGAAGATAAGGATTATATTCACAAGGCAAATGAATCGAAGCAAGCTCTATGACTCAAGAAAAGAAAGACACCTCACTCTACAAAACACAAGCCCAGAGTTCCATCAGTTCTGAGCGTCAGAAACTTGCGCGTAACGAAAATGCTCCAAAAGAACTGCTTTACTTTCTAGCCTCTGATACGGACCCAGACGTAAGGGTTCTCATTGCGGATAATATCTCCACGCCCAGACAAGCTGATCAAATTTTGGCAAATGATACGGATGAGCGTGTAAGAATTACCCTAAGTCACAAAATTGCACGCATATTGCCAGACTTATCAAGGCAAAATAATAAACAATTGACGACTCTTACCCATCAAATCTTAGAGGCTTTGGTAAATGACCATGCGCTCTCAGTCCGTAAAGCCCTGTCAGAAAGCCTTAAAGATGTTGATTGCACACCACCAAAGCTTTCTTTCCAGCTTGCGATTGATGCTCAAGAAATGGTTGCATCGCCGATTGTACGCTATAGCAAGGCTCTCAGCGATAGTGATCTCCTTACTCTCATTAAACAATATCCAGAAACATGGCGTATCGCTTGTCTTGCGAGAAGAGAAAATCTTTCATCAGTTGTTACTGAAGGTCTTGCAGAATATGCAGATGATCATTCAGTTGGCATATTGCTCGATAATGAAAGCGGTATTATTTTAACAGATACAGGACTTGAAATTATCGCTGAAAGATCTGAAACAGTGACACCTCTTCAAAAGCCCCTCGCTTATAGGCCAGAATTGCCTGCAAACTTAGCCCTCAGAATGGCAAACTTTGTTGAAGAATCTATTCTTTCTATTTTAACAGGCAGGAAAGATTTTGATCGACATACTCTTTCAAAAATTTCAGAAGTCGCGCAGCGCCGTATTGCCTTTCGAGAAGAATATGAGAAAAATGCTAATCCTATAGATTATGCAGCCAAGCTATTTGCTGCAGGGCAAATTAATGAAGACATAATGAGTGATGCCCTCTCCTTTGGGCAGGTTCAGTTTTGTATTGAATCCATTGCAAGGCTTGGGAAATTAAATCCGCTTTTGGTTAAGAAAATCATCGATTCAGCTTCTGCAAGAAGCATTGTATCGCTCGCTTGGTATGCAAATCTGTCAATGCGTTTTGCTCTTTTGCTTCAAAAAAAGGCTGGAAAAGTCATTAGATCGCAGATCATTAATGCAAGACAAGGCCTCTATTATCCTTTAACTGAAGCTGAAATGATTTGGCAATTAGAGTTCTTTGGCATTGAGGCAAAACCACCCCAAGCCTCTGCTCAATAAAAGCCAATAACCTCCTTTATTTGCGACTTAATATCCGCATATTTTGCGGAGAATATTTCTTGACATTGCGGAGAATAAAGGTGATAATCTCATTAAATATTGCGGAGATTAATATGTATATATATGAACAAGCGGATTGGCCAAATTTCTATTGGGATGAAGTTTTGGTCTTAAACAATCTGCTAAAAATAAAGCATGAACAAGGTATCCTCTATGGAAAAATGAGTGCTCTTGGTTTTGATTTACAAAAGGAAGCAAGCTATCTCACCCTATCAGAAGACATTATTAAAACGAGCGAAATTGAAGGCGAAATTCTCAATAAAGAAGAGGTCAGGTCTTCCGTTGCGAATCGGTTAGGGTTTTCAATTCTGAATCCAACAGTGCCAAGCAGACATGTTGATGGGATTGTTGAGCTTATTATCGACGCAACATCCAATTACAATGCCCCTTTAACACAAGAGCGTCTCTTTTCTTGGCATGCTTCATTGTTTCCGACAGGATATAGTGGCATTCACAAAATATCTGTTGCCTCTTATAGAAATGATAAAGCTGGAAAAATGCAAGTTGTATCCGGATTTGGAAAAGAAAAAGTTCACTTTACAGCCCCAGATGCTTCCAAAATTCCTAACGAAATGAAAGCATTCCTTAATTGGATCGAAAAATCAGAGCTTGATCTTATTTTAAAGGCAGGTATTGCTCATTTGTGGTTTGTAACAATTCATCCTTTTGATGATGGAAATGGCAGAATTACAAGAGCCATAACGGATATGCTCTTATCTAAATCAGAAAAATCAAAACTGAAATTCTACAGCATGTCTGCGGAAATTATGAAAGATAGAAAAAATTATTATGCGATTCTTGAAAAAGCGCAAAAATCAAATCTAGATATAACCGAATGGCTCCTTTGGTTCTTAAATTGTCTTCTAAAATCTTTTCAGAACATCCAATCAATTTCAGAAAATGTACTCTTGAAGGCAAAATTTTGGAATCAATTTCAACACGACTCATTCAATCAAAGGCAGCAAAAGGTTATTCATAAATTGCTTGATGGATTCGAAGGTAGCCTCACAAGTTCAAAATGGGCGAAAATAACCAAATGTTCTCAAGATACGGCTTACAGAGATATTATTGATCTCGTAGACCGAAAAATTCTGATAAAAGATGAAGCCGGAGGAAGAAGTACAAATTATTTATTTCTCAAATTGACTGACTTTTCAGTATAAAAATATATTCATCATCATATATTAATTTTCTTTTCATATAATGCGCAAAGACGTATGATAGGAAACTGAATAAAAAGATCATAATAACAAGGAGAAAAAAATGACACGACAAAAAATTGCTCTTATTGGCGCAGGGAACATCGGTGGAACTCTTGCTCATCTTATTGGCCTCAAAGAATTAGGAGATGTTGCACTCGTTGATATTAGTGATGGTTTGCCACAAGGGAAAGCTCTTGATCTTGCTGAATCAGCTCCTGTTGAAGGATTTAACGCAAAAATCTCTGGAAGCAATCAATATGAAGCCATTAAAGGCGCTGATGTTTGTGTTGTAACAGCAGGTGTTGCTAGAAAGCCAGGCATGAGCCGTGATGATCTGATTGATATCAATACCGCCGTTATCACAACTGTCGGTGAAAACATTAAAAAATATGCTCCAAATGCTTTCGTGATCGTGATTACAAACCCTCTTGATGTTATGGTCTGGGTGATGCAACAAGTCACTGGGTTTAAAGCAACAAAAGTTGTTGGAATGGCTGGTGTTCTTGATAGTGCACGCTTCCGTTATTTCCTGTCTGAAGAATTTGGCGTATCTGTTGAAGATGTGAGCGCATTCGTTCTTGGCGGTCATGGTGATTCAATGGTACCTCTCCCACGCTATTCAACAGTTGCTGGCATCCCTCTTCCTGATTTGGTCAAAATGGGATGGACAACTCAAGAAAGACTCGATGCAATCATTCAAAGAACACGCGATGGCGGGGCTGAAATCGTTGGCCTGCTTAAAACAGGCTCAGCTTATTATGCACCTGCATCAGCTGCCATTCAAATGGCTGAAGCTTATTTAAAAGATCAAAAACGGATCCTTCCTTGTGCTGCCTATCTGAATGGCGAATATGGCGTTAAAAACACATATGTTGGCGTTCCTGTTTTGCTCGGCGCGGGTGGTGTTGAAAAAATCATTGAAATTGATCTCAATGCTCAAGAGCGCGCTTTATTTGAAACATCAGTCAAACAAGTACAGGAACTTGTTGAAGTTGTAAAAAATACTCAAAATAAACAACGCGGTGCAGCATAAAACAAAAAGCCCTTCATTTTTTTGTGATGAAGGGCTTTACAAATGAAAAAAAATTAGGCATTTTGGTATGGATTCGTACGAATAATTGCGAGCAATATCAAATAAAATCAAGAAAAATGAGAAGGTTCAAGTGATCACAACAATCAAATCATAGATAAGTGACTCACACACATATATTTTTTCTTGAAATGCATTGATTCTAAAGACAAATAATAATTTAAAAGGAAGCCCCTATGAATATTCATGAACATCAGGCCAAGACACTTCTCCGGAAATACGGTGTTGCAGTCCCTAGAGGCGGCGTCGCCTATAATGTAGAAGAAGCAAAAGCTGTTGCAGCTGAACTTGGTGGTCCAGTATGGGTTGTTAAGGCTCAAATTCACGCAGGTGGTCGTGGTAAAGCGGGCGGTGTTAAAGTTGTGAAATCCATGGAAGATGTTGGCGTTGCAACAAAAGCACTGTTGGGAGCAACGCTTATTACCCATCAAACAGGTCCTGAAGGAAAAGAAGTCAAGCGCATCTATATCGAAGAAGGATGTAATATCAAAAAAGAATACTATCTTGGTATGCTCATTGATCGCGCAACATCACGCGTAACAGTGATGGCTTCAACTGAAGGCGGTGTTGAAATTGAAGAAGTGGCTGCAAAAACACCTGAGAAAATTTTAAAAGTTGCGATCGATCCTGTAACAGGCATGCAAGCGTTCCATGCACGTAAACTTGCTTTTGGATTAGGCTTAAGCGGCAAACAAGTCAGCAGCGCTGTTAAATTCATGATGGCAATGTATGAAGCCTTTATTGATCTTGATGCATCGATTGTTGAAATCAATCCATTGGTAGTGACGGCAGAAGAAGAAGTGCTTGCCCTTGATGCTAAAATGAATTTTGATGACAATGCTCTCTATCGCCACAAAGACATTGGTGAGCTTCGTGATGAAAGCGAAGAAGATCCAAAAGAGCTCGAGGCAATTCGTCATGAACTTAACTATGTTCGCCTTGATGGTAATATTGGCTGTATGGTGAATGGCGCTGGTCTTGCGATGGCAACAATGGATATCATTAAACTCTATGGCGCAGAGCCTGCAAACTTCCTTGACGTTGGCGGCGGCGCAACAAAAGAGCGCGTGACAACAGCCTTCAAATTGATTTTGTCTGATCCAAATGTTGAAGGGATTCTTGTGAATATTTTCGGCGGCATTATGCGTTGCGACATTATTGCTGAAGGGATTATTGCGGCTGCAAAAGAAGTGAGTTTGAATGTTCCACTCGTTGTTCGCCTTGAAGGAACAAACGTTGATCTCGGAAAAGACATTCTTGCCAAATCTGGCCTTGCGATTACATCAGCAGATGATCTCGCAGATGCGGCTCAAAAAATTGTGAATCAAGTTCAAAAAGTTAAAAAAGAGGTTGCGTAAATGGCAGTATTAGTCAATAAAAAAACGAGAGTGATCGTTCAAGGTTTTACAGGTGCGCAAGGAACTTTCCATGCAGAACAAGGGATTGCTTATGGCACAGATTATGTTGGCGGCGTAACTCCTGGTAAGGGTGGCACAAAACATTTGGATTTGCCTGTTTTTAATACAGTTGAAGAAGCCGCATCGAAAACAAAAGCAAATGCTTCTGTGATTTATGTTCCACCTGCTTTTGCAGCTGATGCAATTTTAGAGGCAATTGATGCTGAACTTGAGCTGATCGTTTGCATCACAGAAGGCATTCCTGTTTTAGATATGGTGCGTGTGAAACGCGCGCTTCAAGGATCACAAAGTCGTTTGATTGGTCCAAACTGCCCTGGCATTATCACACCTGGCGAATGCAAAATTGGTATTATGCCTGGCCATATTCATAAGCGTGGAAAGATTGGTATCGTCTCACGTTCAGGGACTCTCACATACGAAGCTGTTGCTCAAACAACGAGAGCAGGCCTTGGTCAATCAACCTGTATTGGTATTGGTGGTGATCCAGTCAATGGAACCAACTTTATTGATTGTTTAGACCTCTTTTTGGGCGATGCTGAAACAGAAGCTATCATCATGATTGGTGAAATTGGCGGAACAGCTGAAGAAGAAGCAGCAGATTTTCTCAAACAATCTAAAATCAAAAAACCAGTTGTTGGCTTTATTGCTGGCGTAACTGCTCCTCCTGGACGCCGTATGGGCCATGCAGGCGCGATTATCTCTGGCGGTAAAGGATCAGCTGAAGACAAAATTGAAGCAATGCAATCTGCAGGCATGATGATTTCAAAATCACCAGCCGCTATGGGGCAAACAATGGTTGAACTTTTGAAAAGATAAAATAGGAACTAAAAGTAGATTGCCCTTTGGGGCGCATTAAAGAGGTGAATAATAAGAATGGCAAGGCTTAATTACGACACGTTTCTTTCAGGTAACAATGCAACTTTTATTGCAGAACTCTATTCTCAATATCTCGAGAATCCATCGTCGGTTGATCCGACCTGGAAAAGCTTTTTCGCAGATCTCGGCGATAGTGAAACAGATATTCTGCAAGATCTCATGGGGGCAAGTTGGGGAAAGAAATCTAATCAAATTATTGGCGTATTTGAGCCTCAGCCGGCCTCAGCAAAAGGTAAGGCAGCCCCTGCTCTCTCTGGTGCAACATCAGCAATATCAAGGCAAGATACAATTAACTCTCTTCGCGCTTTAATGTTGATCCGTGTTTATCGTGTTCGTGGACATCTTTATGCCAAATTAGACCCATTACAATTGAGCAAGCAGGCCTATCATCCTGAACTTGATCCTAAAAATTACGGATTTACGGATGAAAATATGGATCAGCCAATCTATATCGATGGTGTATTAGGGCTTGAACAAGCAAGCATGCGTGAGATTTTGGCAAGGCTCCATGAAATTTACTGCAGCAACATTGGCGTTGAATATATGCATATTCAAGATCCTGACCAAAAGGCTTGGATTCAAGAGAAAATTGAGTCCTCACGCAATCATCCAAACTACTCGATTGATGAAAAGAAAGAAATTCTCTCACATTTGACAAAGGCAGAATCCTTTGAAAAATTCCTTCAGGTTAAATATGTTGGTACAAAACGCTTCGGTCTTGAAGGTGGTGAAAGTGCAATTCCTTCAATTGAGCTCGTCTTGAAACGGTCTGTGGAATTAGGCCTAGAAGAGGCAGTCTTTGGAATGGCACACCGTGGTCGTTTAAATGTTCTAACAAACATTATGCAAAAACCATTTTCGGCGATTTTCTCTGAATTCCAAGGCACGCCAGCTAACCCTGAAGATGTCCAAGGCTCAGGCGATGTGAAATACCATTTGGGAACCTCAAGTGATCGTATGATCGCGGGTAAACAAATCCACTTATCTTTGACAGCCAATCCGTCTCATCTTGAAGCTGTGAATCCTGTTTCAACAGGTAAGGCGCGCGCGAAACAAGATCAACGCAAAGATCATGATCGCTCACGTGTTCTCTGTATCCTTCTGCACGGTGATGCTGCTTTTGCAGGACAAGGCATAGTGGCTGAAACATTGATGATGTCGAATTTGGATGGCTATCGTATTGGCGGAACAATTCACATTATCACCAATAACCAAATTGGTTTCACGACCATGCCTCTTTTCTCACGCTCAGGGCAATATGCAACTGAAGTTGCTAAAATGATTCAAGCCCCTATTCTGCATGTGAATGGCGATAATCCTGAAGCTGTTGCTCATGTGAGTCAGATTGCAGCTGAATTCCGTCACAAATTTGGTCAAGATATTGTCATTGATATCGTCTGCTACAGAAGACATGGCCACAATGAGGGTGATGAGCCAGGCTTTACGCAACCATTGATGTACGATGCAATCAAAAATCACACAACAACACGTACGCTTTATGCCAATGCTCTGATTCAAGAAAAAGCAATTACACCTGCTGAATCTGAACAAATGCAGCAAGATTTTTTGAACCATCTGGAAAATGAATTCAAAAAGGCTGCAACTTACAAGCCACAAAAAGCCGACTGGCTTGAAGGAAAATGGGCTGGCCTTACAAATGGATCAGCAACAGGCAATGGCTCTAATAAAAAGGAAATAGCAGCCAAAAATGAAACCACTGGCATTGCAGAAAAAACATTAAAAGAAGTTGGTGCTGTTCTCTCTGCTATTCCAACAGATGTGAACTTGCACTCTAAGATTGTGCGTCAATTACAAGCCAAAGCTGATATGTTCAAGTCTGGCGAAGAATTTGACTGGGCAACAGCTGAAGCTCTCGCTTTTGGAACCCTTGTGAATGAAGGACACCATGTGCGTTTGTCTGGACAAGATTGCGGACGTGGCACCTTCTCTCAAAGACATGCGATTATGTATGATCAAACAACTGAGGCGCGTTACATTCCTCTTTCTCATATCTCAAAGAATCAAGCCGTGTTTGAGGTTCACGACTCACCTCTATCTGAATATGGCGTATTGGGCTTTGAACATGGATATTCTCTTGCAGAACCAAACTCTTTGGTTCTGTGGGAAGCGCAGTTCGGTGACTTCGTCAATGGCGCTCAGATCATGATTGATCAATTCATTTCATCTTCTGAATCAAAATGGCTGAGACTCTCTGGCCTCACCATGCTTTTACCGCATGGTTATGAAGGCAATGGGCCAGAGCATTCCTCTGCCCGTCCTGAACGCTTCTTACAGCTTTGCGCTGAAGAGAATATGCAAATTGCAAATATTACAACACCTGCAAACTACTTCCATGCTTTACGTCGCCAAGTGAAACGGAACTACAGAAAACCACTCGTGATTATGACACCGAAATCACTCTTGCGTCATAAGCTTTGCGTCTCCACTTTAAAAGAGATGGCGCAAGGAACAAGCTTTATGCCGATGATTCCAGAGATTGATTCATTGATCGCTCATGACAAAATCAAGCGCGTCGTCATTACATCAGGTAAAGTTTACTACGATCTGTTAGCGGCAAGACGTGAGGAAAAAATCAACAATGTCGCTATTTTGAGAATTGAGGAATATTACCCATTCCCAACGGCTCTTTTAAAAGCAGAGCTCAAGAAATATCCAAATGCAGAAATTATTTGGTGCCAAGAAGAGCCTAAAAATATGGGTGCATGGTTTTTTGTACGCGATTATATCGAAGAAATATTCGCAGATCTCTCTATCAAGCAGAATCGTTTGATTTATGTTGGCAGAGCAGCCGCGGCATCGCCTGCAACAGGAAGTCAGAAAAAACATATCGTTGAGCAAGCCCAGCTTGTGAAAGATGCGTTGCATCAAAAATAAAAGCAATCAAGGAAACAATAAGGATAAAGGAAAATAACATGGCTGAAATTACCGTTCCAAGTTTAGGTGAATCTGTTACAGAAGCAACCGTTGCCAAATGGCTCAAGCAACAAGGTGAAACCGTTGCAGTCGATGAACCTTTGGTTGAGCTCGAAACCGATAAAGTCACACTCGAAGTCAATGCGCCTTCTGCAGGTGTTCTTTCGCAAATCATTGTGTCAGCAGGTGAAAATGTTGGCGTTGGCGCTCTTCTCGGAAAAATTGAAGCAGCTGGTGCTGCTGCCGCAACAAGTGCAAAAGCAGCCGCGTCTCCTGCCCCTGCTCCACAAGCAACAGCTGCTGCAGCTCCATCGATCCAACTCCCAACACAAGCATCCTCTCAGGAAGATCAATTGTCTCCAACTGTGCGCAAAATGATCAATGACTACAATTTAGATGCCAACTCCATTCGCGGAACAGGTAAAGATGGCCGCATCTCAAAGGAAGATGTTTTGAATTACCTGTCAAAGCAAACAGCTAAAGCACCGGCTGCTCCAGCAGCAATGAGAGCCCCTTCAGCACCAAGACAAGAAGATCCGCGTGAAGAGCGCGTTAAAATGAGCCGCTTGCGCCAACGTATTGCTGAAAGACTCAAAGAAGCACAGAACACAGCTGCAATGCTCACCACATTCAACGAAGTTGACATGAGCCATGTCATGAAGCTTCGCAACGAATATAAAGATGCTTTTGAGAAAAAGCACGGTGTCAAATTAGGCTTTATGTCTTTCTTCGTCAAAGCTTGCCTCAATGCTCTCAAAGAAATTCCAGCAGTGAATGCTGAAATTGATGGCACTGACCTCATCTACAAAAACTACTATGACATTGGCGTTGCCGTTGGCTCACCTCAAGGTCTTGTTGTTCCTGTTGTCAGAGATGCTGACAAGTTGAACTTTGCAGGCGTTGAAAAAACCATTGCTGACCTTGGTAAAAAAGCGCGCGATGGCAAACTCTCAATGGATGATCTTTCTGGCGGTACATTCACCATCTCGAATGGCGGAATTTACGGATCACTCATGTCAACGCCGATCCTGAATCCACCGCAATCTGGTATCCTTGGCATGCATAAAATTCAAGAACGCCCAATTGTGATTGATGGCAAAATTGAAGTGCGCCCAATGATGTATCTTGCGCTCAGCTATGATCACAGAATCATTGATGGCAAAGAAGCCGTGACCTTCCTCATTCGCGTCAAAGAATGCATTGAAGATCCACAACGCCTTCTTCTTGATATCTAAAATAAAAAAAACAACGTCAACGTCTTATAATGGAATACAAAATGGCAAGTCAAACAGAAAACCCAAATGAATTCGATCTCATCGTTATCGGCAGTGGCCCTGGCGGATATGTATCTGCGATCAGAGCCTCACAGCTCGGCATGAAAACGGCTTGTATCGAAAAAGATTCAACCTTGGGCGGAACCTGTTTGAATGTTGGTTGTATTCCATCAAAGGCTTTACTGACCTCATCAGAGAAGTTTGAAGAAGCCAATCATACCTTCAAAGACCACGGCATTGAATTTGGCTCTGTCAAATTGAACTTATCGAACATGATGAATCACAAAAAGAATGTTGTGAATTCAAACACATCCGGGATTGAGTTCCTCTTTAAGAAGAACAAAATCACCCGCATTGCTGGCACTGCCTCATTTGAAAGCGCCAATAAAATCAAAGTGACTGATGCAGCTGGCAAAACATCAACACTTACGGCTGCCAAAATATTAATTGCAACCGGCTCTGAGGTTATGCCTTTCCCTGGCATTGAGATTGATGAAAAGCAAATCATCTCATCAACTGGCGCTTTAAGCCTTACCTCTGTTCCTAAAAACATGGTTGTTATTGGCGGCGGCTATATTGGCCTCGAAATGGGCACAGTTTGGCAAAGACTTGGATCAAAAGTCACAGTCGTTGAATTTTTAGACAGAATCTTACCAGGCATGGATGGTGAAGTGTCTAAAAATATGCAGCGCATTTTGGCCAAACAAGGCATTGAGTTTAAACTCAAAACAAAAGTTCTCTCGGCTAAAACAACCAAGTCAGGCGTGTCACTCTCTGTTGAGTCTCTTGACACAAAGAAAACAGAAACCATTGAGACAGATGTCGTTTTGGTTTCCATCGGACGTCGTCCAAACACAAATGGTCTTGGACTTGAAAAGATCGGCATCCGCGTTGACAATCGTGGACGCATTGATGTCAATGACCGCTTCGAAACAAATGTTCCGGGCGTTTATGCCATCGGCGATGTGATCGCAGGCCCGATGCTCGCTCACAAAGCCTCGGACGAAGGCGTTGTTTGCATCGAAATGATGGCTGGCCAATCTGGTCACATCAATTACGATTTGGTCCCTGGCGTTGTTTACACCTGGCCTGAAGCTGCGCAAATCGGCAAGACAGAAGAACAGCTCAAAGAAGCTGGTATTGCTTACAATGTTGGCAAATTCCCCTTTTCTGCGAATGGCCGCGCTCGCGCGATGATGGCCACAGAAGGCTTTGTCAAAATCCTTGCTGACAAACGCACAGATCGTATCTTAGGCGCTCATATCATCGGCCCTGAGGCTGGAACCTTGATTCACGAAATCGCCGTTGCCATGGAATATGGCGGTGCTTCTGAAGACTTAATGCGCACAATCCACGCGCATCCAACTTTAACAGAAGCCATTAAAGAAGCGGCTCTTGCTGTAGATAACCGCACGATTCATATGTGATACCAATACCTTATTGGTCATTCCTATGCTCTCTATTGTCATACCCCTGCCCTTACTTTCTTTATAACACAAAACAAGAACAGCGTGGGGATTTTTTTTGAAAAAGCAAATGGAGGGTATTCAGAATAGTCGTCATTTGCTGTAAAGGTCACGTAATTCGTTTATGTAAATGCTATCTACAAACCTCGTCATGGTGAGGAGCGTAGCGACGCGACCATCCAGAAATATATCAACAAATGCTATCGTTGGTCATTCAGGACTGGATCCTCACGGCCCTGTGGGCCTCAGGATGACGAGTGGAGACAAAGCACACCCCCACCCTTACTTTCTTTACAGCGTGGGGATTTTTTTTTGAAAGACTCTTGGTGGTGGTATCGACTTTGATGACAAATTACGGAAACGTCACTCAGAGGGCTCTCCTCAGAGAGCCCGCCTGTCAGGCCGAAGCCTTGGCGTAGGCTGATGGAGTCTCTGTGATTCATCAACAAACATTGATCTAAGTTGTTATTTTATGAGATTCCACGCCACCTCTAAAAGAGGTGGCTCTGAATGACAGGCTACCTACGTCCCCACCTCAAAACCCTTGATGACCATCAAAGGCGCAGTCTTTTGATTTTAAATCATCAAGCCAAGTCCTCACCTGATCTGTGTAAGCAGGCTCTAAATCTTTAAAATCCAAAATCAGCTGTGTCAAATTTTTAAAATGAAGCATTACTTCTGGTACTTCAGAAAAATCATTTCGATAAGCAGTTAAAACTTTCAAATTTATCAACGACTTCAGCTCATCCGGAAGAGTTTCAAGCCTATTTTCAACAAAACTCAGAGATTCTAAATGCGTCAATTTTCCGAGCTCAGCAGGTAGCGTCTTGAGTAAATTTCCGCTGCAATCCAACTTAACCAACTGCGATAATTCACCAATATGCGGCGGAAGCTTTGCAAATTTATTATTCACCAGTGAGAGTAGTCTTAATTTTTGTAATTCAACAAGTTCAGGTGGTAGATCTGTTAATTCATTATCGCGTAAATCTAAAATTGTGAGCTCTGTTAATTGACCAATGCCGGCTGGCAAAACAGCAATTGAAACATCAGTCATTCTCAGGTACGTTAAATGAGTTAAAGTCCACATTTCAGGCGGAATACAAGACATTATAAGCTTTGGGATTTGATGATTGAAGTTTTGTACACGAATCAGTGTCGTTAAAAAAACAGGATCATCATCATCGCCTTGTCGCTCTAGAATATACCGGCGCGCTAAGTCATAAGATCTGACTTTCTCACTTAGCTTATGAGTGCCCTCCCCCCTTGAGAAGTTAAAAACATGCCTTTCAAAATCTGCTTCATCTGTAAAAAAGTCACGAGACAAAAGCTCAATCGCAATCTCCATTGGCTCTCTTGGATCATCATTTCTACTTGGGAGTGCCTTAGAAACACGATCTAAAATTTCCAAACAGAACTCATGTCTTGTGTGAGATAAGAGACAAGAGCGAAGATAGAGGCGATCATCTTCGTTTAATTCATGAATTTGACGGCCAAAAAATTCAACACTTTTAGTGTTTTCAACCAATTCTTCCATCGCAAATCTTAAAGGATAGAGGCCAGAATTTCTGAACATTCCTTGTAGAGCTGATGTTAATATTTTAAATGCAGCAGGATTAACATAACACAAAGCATTTGCTTCGCGGCTGACGCCTTTCATATTTGGTCCAAATGTATCAAGGAGAAGACACATACTCTGAACTGGAGATTCATTTTGAGTCCTTTGACGATCAAGAAGAGCAACTTGCTCTGGATCCATATCCACAGTAGGCGAACCTGTTCTCTGTGGACTTGCGATTGGCGCAAGCTCTGACATTTGCTCAAGTGATGCAGTGCCTTGAATGGGCTGAATATAAGTCATGGTAATCTCCCCTTGTTTATTCAGTGGTAG
Source organism: Alphaproteobacteria bacterium (assembly GCA_018063245.1). Classification (NCBI taxonomy): domain Bacteria; kingdom Pseudomonadati; phylum Pseudomonadota; class Alphaproteobacteria; species Alphaproteobacteria bacterium. The sequence goes on from JAGPBS010000024.1 coordinate 25,679, forward strand.
ATTATATGAAAACCCAGGAACAATCAAATAGAATGGGTCGAAAAATAGGTCTAAGCATTATTCAAAGGATCATGGCGATTAAAGTCGCACCCTTGTGCTAATAATTGCAATATCCATTCATGGACTTCATCTGAATAAGGTTGCTCAAATTGAGGAAAATCAAGATAAAGCGCAGCTAAATTTCTAAAATGAACTAATACCTCTGGCATCACACGGATTTGGCTTGGACTCGCTATCAGGTGTCTTAAACTGACTAAAGCCTTGAATTCAGGTGGAAAAGTTGTCAGCATATTATTGTGCATATGCAAGAAAGTCAGGTTTGTAAGCTTTCTGATTTCAGCTGGCAATGATACAAAAGGATTACCGCCGCAAAATAGTCGAGTTAAGTTTGTTAATTCACAAACTTCAGGAGGGAAAACAACCATCTGATTATAGCTTATATCGAGATCTGTCAAATTTGTCAAAAGACCAAATTCTGATGGGAGACTTGTTAATTCATTGGCATTCAACTGAAGGCTTACCAATTGATTTAATTGAGAAATATCATTAGGCAACCTCGTTAATCTATGTTCTGCCAACCCTAAGACAGTCAAATCCCTTAAAGCCCATAATTCAGTTGGAACATAAGATAATTGAAAACTATACTCATGAAAACCAAGCTCGCCCATATTGGCCCGCATAATTTGTGTATCAAAAGCTATTTGACCGGGGATTTCTTCTGTCATTGGCCCTTCCAGAATTCTCTGGCGAACAATATGATAAGCTCTCATTTTTTCTGCGATAGCTTGATCTCCCTCTCTCTCAAAATTCAAAACATGTCTTTCAAAATCAGCTTCATCTTGAAAATAGTTTCTTGATAAAGACTCTTTGACTTCCTCAAGAGATGTAATTTCTTTTTTGAATATATCTGCAAGCGCAGGGTCATAGGCAATCTCGTTTAGTATAAGCCGACAATGACCCGTTCTTGTTCCAGGTCCCGCCAAACAAAAAGGAAAAATACTTTTCTCTTCTTCGCTCAAATGCTTATAATCACAGCCAAAAAACTCAAAACTCTTAATGTTTAAAACCTGATCTTGTAAAATCTTTTTGATGGCTTGCTTTTGCTTTTGATCAGAAAACATTTTTTGAAGCAACACTGAAAACTTTTCATATGCAGTTGGATTTATGAAACACATAGTTTCAGAAATTGGATGTGAAGCTCCATTAGGTGGCATAAAAGCGTCAAGCAATGAGAATAAAGTCTCAAGAGAAGTTCTATTCTGAAGAGCCACTTGCGCTGGATAGACTAGCTCCATAGGCGAGCCTGCTCTTGGCGGACTTGCTGTTGTGGTAGGCTCTAAGATTTGCTCAGGCGATAGAGTACGTGCAATTGGTTGAATATGATAAGTCATTAATAAATCTCCGTTTAAAAATATAGGTCTCTCAGTAAGCGACTATACACTATAAGGATAAAATATTCAAGACTTACATATTAAATTGAGGGTTTTTTGAATGACTGCTCCATGAATCACACCCTGCTCTTCCTTTTGTCACACCTGTGACCTCACTGTTCCTCTTTTTGTTTAACCCGAATACCATTTTTGTCAGGTATGACAAAATAAAAGAAGTAGAGATTACAAATTTACAGTCAAGCTAACCCGTCACTCTCCCGTAAGAATCTGTTTTTTGGCGATTTCATACATCTTCTGAGCTTCTAATTTCAGGCGATGATCGCTAATGCTCACCTCATGAGATGAAAAATCAGCCCGAATCTTATCTAAAAGATCTTGATGACCTGGTTCTTTTAAATCAGAAGAAACAACAGTTTTTGCATAATTTTCAGCATCCTGCCCAGTTAAACCAATTTTTTCAGCAGCCCAAAGACCCAGCAATCTCGCTCTGCGTGCATAAATTTTAAACTCAAGCTCCTGACTATAAGAAAAACCAGACTCTTCTAGCTTTTCTCTATCATCAAAACCACCCATTTCATTCTCCTTTTCTTTTTATTTACGTATTTTTACTTCATTTTGTAAAGTAAATAAAGTCTTTTCTTGAAACTGAGATTTTAAATTTGCAATTTCAAAAAATACTGTTACCCTGTCTTTTGTCCATAAATTTGGATGAAAACCAACACACACTGAAGGTAAAAAGATAATGAAAACAATTCTCTCTTTTCTCTTTGTCACCGTTACACTTTTTTGGAGTACGATTGCTATGTCTACAGAACTTGAAAACACTCTCTATCTCGACATCCCTGAAGGGCGCGTCACAATTGAACTAAGACCTGATCTTGCACCGAATCACGTTGCACGCATCAAAGAACTGACAAAACAAGGCTTTTATAATGGACTGCCTTTTCACCGCGTCATCTCAGGCTTTATGGTTCAAACTGGTGATCCTCTCGGCAATGGAACAGGCGGATCAGGCAAGAAACTGAAAGCAGAATTCAATAGCGAACCTCATACCAGAGGCGCTGTTTCTATGGCACGTGCAAATGATCCAAATTCTGGCGATAGCCAATTCTTTATTGTTCTAGAAGATTCTAACTTTTTAGACAATCAATATACAGTTTGGGGTAGAGTTACAGATGGTATGAAATTAGTTGATAAGATTAAAAAAGGAAAAGGCCAAAGTGGTATGGTTGAAAATCCTGATAAAATTATCAAAATGACACTCGCAACTGACGAAGCGTCAGCGAATCACTAATAGCAAACATCAGTATAACGAGCGAAATTAAGGCGTTATAGGCAAAAAATTTCGCTCGTTAACTATTTAATAAGACTTTTTTCTTGACAAACCTGAAAATCGATGCAATATATACTCTCACACGACATGATCATCTAGATCTTGTTAACTTTTAAACTAAACAAACGACTTAACTAAACGGAGTGGCTACCCATGCACATGAGTTATAGAAAGAACGCGTTTAAAATCTCTCAGATATTTTACGTTACAGCATTAAATAACCATTCAGCTATCTGCTGATTGTATCATTTTTAGTCATTATGACTTTTTTAGACAATAACTGAACCCCTAAAATCAATGAGTATCTTATGAAAAAAAACTATTGGACCATTCTTGGCCTAACTTCAATTCTTTTTTCTATTATCGCCCTAACAACAGGACCCCTTTTTAATGCGAATGCTTACGGTAGTGTTCCTAAAGGCAAATCATCTGATTGTCTTAAACATATTTTTGAAGCTGAAGAAACATACGGCATTCCATCAGGGCTCCTTCTTGCTATTTCACTTGTTGAAAGCGGTCAGAATGGATCCCCTCACCCTTACGCTTTAAATTTAAATGGTCGTAGCGTTTACTCAAGCAATATTCAACATGCATCACAGCAGATTCGCCTAAAAAACGGAAAAGTACGCCCGAACATTTCTGTTGGTTGTATGCAGCTTCAAGTGTCTTACCACAAAAAGCATTTCCAGCCTTTGGATCGCATTCTTGAACCATCAGCAAATGTTGATTATGCAGCGCGCTTTTTATCGAGTCTCTACAGGCAGACAAAAAGCTGGCCTAGAGCTGTTAAGCGTTATAACGGCGGTAGCGCTCAGCAAGTGAACAAATATGTGTGTAAAGTGCATGCACATCTTCATACACTCAACACAAAATCTGCCTCTGTTCTAAGGCATGAACCATGCGGCAAAAATCGGGCGCCCTTTATTTCAGCTGAAACAAAAAGAGCTTTTAAAGCAAATCCATCGAACATGAACTAAGTCATGCTCCTTGATTCAAACAAAAAAGCCATCCGTCTTCGCTAAAGCTACGACGAGACGGATGGCTTTACTTGTTTATGGCAAATCTTAATGTTTGTCTTTCGTCAAAAACTCATGTAGAATGCAAGCAATTCACAATAAGTTGCTATGACTTTTAATAGAGAAAGAAGTTTGAATGTCTAAAGAAGATTTAATTGAAATGAGCGGCACTGTAACCGAACTACTCCCAAATGCAATGTTTCGTGTTGTTCTTGAAAATGAGCATGAGATTTTAGCTCACACCTCTGGCCGTATGCGCAAAAATAGAATCCGCGTTTTGGTCGGTGACAAAGTGAACGTTGAAATGACACCTTACGATCTCACAAAAGGTCGTATTACCTTCCGCCACAAATAAGTCAATGTCAGTACCGATTGACATTCTCATAGATCGCTACCAAGACCGTACGATTGTTCTGATCATCAAGAACAAGAAAATAGAACAGGCCTATTGCTCTCCCTGTTTAGATTCTGAAGCTGCTGAACCCACCTATGGCGCTGTTTTTGAGGCGAAATGCACGCAGCTTTTTCTTGATACAGCAAGTGCTATCTTTACGCCACTCACTCAAACAGGATCACAAAAATCATACTTTTGCAAAAAGAAGGAAAAAGGCATTAAGACAGGCGATATTCGCACTGTTCAGCTTCAAAAGCATTTTCTACCCTTTGAGCGAAAAGAGTCAAACGTCAGCATGCCTCCTGTTTTTAAAGGACGCTATTTGGTCTATCTCCCTTTTGAAAAAGGGATTCACATTTCAAAGAAATGGGCAACAGTCCAAAATGTGGAAGAGATCAGATCAACATTAAAATCCATCTCACCGAATGGTTGGATCCTACGCTCTTCTTCTGAAAACCTTAAGTTTCCTGCTGATATGGCTCTTATCACAGCAGAGGCCAATCATTTAATCGCCCTTTCTCAGAACAAAGACTTCAAAGGATATCATCCTCTTGAGCTTGCCTTACAAGATTATGGGCATCAAAAAAAGCTGAGCATCACAAGCTCAACAGAGCTCGATAAACAGGTGCGCTCGATCATCTCCGGCTTTTGTCCAGACCTGTCGCAATGTATAAAAGCACCTTCCCTTCACCCATTGAGCGATTTAGATTATGATTCTCAATTGGATAAGGCTTTGGAATATCAATCCATTCAATATGATTTTGGCTCATTGCATTGTCATCAAGTACCGCACGGTCCTTTTTTTATTGATATTGATTGTAAACTCACTTCGCTCCATACTATTGATAATCTGATGCTTAAAGTAGGCGTTGAGATTATGCGACTCATTCGCGTATTAAACCTATCAGGCATTATCTTGATTGATTTTCTGCGCCTTCCCTTATCGTATCAACGTCAAAAACTCCATCAAGACATGAGACTTTTGGGTGAGACAGATCCTGCCTCTCCACAAATTTTAGGCTTTACGAAAGCAGGTTATTTTGAAATTATCCGCGATCACCAGACGCCTTCTCTCCCTTCAATACGAGGATCGAAACCATGACACCTGTTAAAAAATGTGCCCAGTGCCAAAAAGAGATTCCGCTCGATGTACATAACAAAATGCCCTTTTTCCCCTTTTGCTCACAGAGATGCCAACAGGTTGATTTGGGCAGATGGCTTTCTGAATCATATACAATTCCGGTAGACGTGCCTGAACATCAGGAAATGCTGAAAGAGATTCAAGAGATCACCTCAGGTGATGAGGAAATGGGAAAAGAAGAGTGAGAAGGGGTTTACGTGATTGTTGCTGGATGTGAAAATTTAAAGCACCGTCATATATGGACGCCGATGATAATACAAGAAAAAAATCGAAAGCGATGTGTATAAGGAGAATTGAAGCTGTCATATATTCGGCATCTATGCGCCATAATGGTTTCTGCATTCTGCTTTTGATC